>JBDTQR010000055.1:0-23219 GCA_039932095.1 bacterium
CGGTGCCGGGTGCGTTTTTCCAGAGTGGTCTGGATGCCGCCAAGGTCGGGCAACGGGGTAGAGGCCTCGTTGAACAGATAGTCGACCGCCGGCATGTTGGTCACCTGACGGACCCGTTCGACCAGCCGCTTGGCAACATGCCATTTCTTGCAGGTCACCATCAGCAGCGTGCGTTCGCGGCCCAGCGAGCTCTCGGTCTCCCAGAACCGCGGCGCAAACCGCCGCCCGATCCGGCCACGACCCGACAGGAACTTGAACAGACTGCGGCCTTCGTCCGAAATTCCGAAATCGACGCCCGTTGCGACATACAGATTGCCCAGACGGTTCTTCAACTCGCGGGCTTCGGGGCTGATCTTGCGGGCGAACAGGTAATCCTGGCTGACCAGCAGGTCGTACTGGTCATTGTAGAATGTCACCGGCATGCCGTAATCGGTAAACATCAGGAACGTCAGGGTGCGGTTGCGGATCTCTTGCTCGGGCACCAGATGGCGCACGATGGTCTGAAAGAACGTCTCATCCGGAATCCAGGTCGTGCGGAAAAACCGCATGACATCCGGCCGCTTCTTGATGAAATCCAGCACCCATTCCATCGTCCGCCGCCGCAGGCACCACCACTGGCTGCCGATCTGCATCTGAATGTCGGCGGGTACCTTACGGGTCAGACCAAAGCGCCGTTGCAGGTTCATCGAGGTGTAGAACCACGACTTATGGCTGCGCTCGTTGAACCAATGGCGGTAGATCAGCCGCTCTTCCTTGATCCCGGTCTTGATCCAGTCGCTGGCAAAAAAATCGAAACTCTCGACATAGTCGACTTCCTCGGCTTCCAGAAACGCATGGGCGTATTCTGCGGTCTTGGTGGGCATGCAGTCGCCCGACAGCATGTAAAAATGCGTAGCGCGTGGAAACGCCTCCACCGCCGCCTCGACCGCGTGGATCGTGGCTTGCACCAGTGACCAGGCCCCCCAGCCGCATTTGATCCGCTTGGCAGCGAAGGCGACGGACGGGTTGGCCCCAAGTGAAGTGCGGATCATGTCGTAATCCTCACGCTTGGCCCGGGCATCGAAATGGATTGCCATGCAGTCCCCGGCCGCCGTCAGCCGCTGTGCCTGGGCGATGATCCCCTCGGGATCCTTGTGGCACAGGAGAATATACGCGATTTTTGCCATTTTCGAAGGTGTTCGGGTTCCGGTAGAGTCCTTGTTGCCCTAGATAGCTTTATCAGACATTGAAAAGACAGAGTTTGTTTGCTTTTTTGCATAGGGATTTCAGCGGGCTCCGCTTAAATGACTGCAAATCGCCAAGGAGGCGCTGTTAGATGGGATTTCCCGGCACTTGGATGACGGAAAGCGAAAGTGTCGTGTACCGGGTGGTGCCGAAATGCGCCTGCTCGACCATCGGCCAGATCATGTATTACGCCGATCACGGGGTGTTCTTTGACGGTGACATCCATGACGCCACCTCCGGCATGCACAAATGGGCGATGGAGGCCAGCCAGCCGCGCATTGAAAGGGCGGTGAAGGGCCATAAGGTCTATGCCTTCACCTGCGTCCGCAATCCCTACACCCGCGTGCTATCGTCGTTCTTCGACAAGATCTGCGGCATTCAGCGCAATGGCAAACGCTACCGCGGCAATCTGGTGCCACTGATTATCCAGAAATACGGCATCGATGTCGGCGGCGATGACGGCAAGCAGGAATTTGACCAGATCGCCAGCTTTCGCCGTTTCCTGCTGTTCGTCCGCGACACCATCCGCTTCAAGAAACCGATGGAGCCTGACATCCATTGGTCCGCGATGGCCGGTCACGTCTCGACCTTCATCGTCAACGGAGGGCGCTACAACAAGATCTTCTTCACTGAGAAGTTTGACGAAGGTATGGGGCAAGTGGTGGCACGGATGAAGCCGAAACACGCCATCGACCTGAAAACCATCCCGCGCTTCAATGAAAGCGAGGGCCATGGCCCGACCCGCGCCCATCCGGTCGAGGCGTATTTCGACGACCTGTCAATGCATCTGATGTGGGAAATCTACAAACGCGACTTCCAGAATTTCAAATACGATTTCGAAAACCCGGCCAACAAGATGCCTTTGGCCGAGGTGGATCTGGACGAGGTTCACGCCAAGTTGGGCGAGTAGGCCAGCGTGCGAAGCTTTACTATTTAGTAACGTGTCTCGATGACCATGGATCTGCGGAACTCCTTCACTCAGGGAAACCTGCTTGAAATCAGCCCGGCGGAGTGCTTGCGCTGCCGGGCTTACTACTTTTCAAGGTCAGCCCCCGATCCAAGGGTGGATGGCCGCGAAAGGTCGCGGCAGTCAAGGAATAGCCTTCAAATTGCAGGCAAATCTTTAACGGTTGGCACTCAGGCCACCATCGCTGCCGCCCGCTTCAAGTCCACCGAGACCAGTTGGCTAACCCCTTGCTCGACCATCGTGACGCCAAACAACCGGTCCATCCGCGCCATGGTGACCGCGTGGTGGGTGATCACCAGAAACCGTGTCTCGGTGCGGCGGGTCATTTCATCCATCAGGTCGCAGAACCGCGTCACGTTGGCATCGTCCAAGGGCGCATCCACCTCGTCGAGCACGCAGATCGGCGCGGGATTGGCAAGGAACACACCGAAGATCAGGGCCAATGCCGTCAACGTCTGCTCGCCGCCCGACAGCAACGACAGGGTCGACAGGCGTTTGCCCGGCGGCTGGCACAGAATCTCCAGACCGGCCTCCAGAGGATCGTCGCTTTCCACAAGTTGCAGCCGCGCCTCGCCGCCGCCGAACAGATGGGTGAAAAGGGTGGCGAAATTGGCGTTGACCTGTTCAAACGCGGTCAGCAGCCGTTCACGCCCTTCGCGGTTCAACCCGGCAATGCCCGAGCGCAATTTCTTGATGGCCTCTTCCAGATCGAGCTTTTCGGCCAGCAGCGCGTCATATTCCGCTGTAACCGCTTTGGCATCCTCCTCCGCGCGCAGGTTGACCGCACCGAGGGCCTCGCGCTGCCGCTTCAGTCGAGCCGTTTCAGTCTCCAGAAATTCGGAAGTTGGCATGCGGTCCGGATCGGCCTTCAGCGTGGCCAGCAATTGGTCTGGGCGCGCCCCGGACTCCTCGGCGATCCGCTCAGCTGCCAGCTTCGAGGCATCCCGCGCTGCCTCGGCCCGCGCGTCCGCCCGTGCTCGCGCTTCGCGTGCCTCGCTGGCCAGGCGTTCAGCCTCACGCTCCTGCTCCTGAGCCGCCCGCAAGCCTGCCTCGGCGGTTGCCAAGCCATCGGCCGCCGCCCTGCGCCGCAACTCGGCCGTCTCGATTGCATCCGCCACTTCGGCGCGCTTCGCCTTCAGTTCGCCGGGTATTGCGCTTGCTCCAACCAACTCGGTCTCCGCCTCGGACCGCCGCGCCTCCAGTTCGCCGATGCGTTTTTCAGCCGTCTCCAGGCGGTGCCGCCAGCCTGAAAGCTCCTTGGTCGCCTCTTGCCGACGCCGCACCCGTGCTTCGCCGTCGCGGCGCAATTCGTCATGGGTCGCTCGGTGCGACATCATCATGATCCGCGCGCCTTCGACCGCCACCTTGGCCTGCTCCACCGCAAGCCGCGCCTGATCAAGATCCCCCAGATCGCGCGCCGCCGCCTCCGCCTCGGCCAACCGCGCCCGCGCGCCCAATGCGTCATCGGCATGACGGGCAAGCGCCAGATGCGCCGCCTCCAGCTTGCCCTGTGCGATGGAGCATTCTGCCTCGGCCCGCGCCGCCGCGCGGTTGGCTTCGGTCACCCGGCTATCGGCCGCCCGCCGCGCTTCACGCGCCATCTGGTCGGCACGCGACAGATCGGCGAGCCGGGACTGCAAGGCGTCATGCGCCTGCGCCGCCCCTGCCGCCCGGGCCGCGACCTCTTCCAGATCGCGCTTCAACGCCACCAGTCGGTTCAACTGCCTGAGCCGCAACGCCGCCGCCGAAGGTGCATCCTCTGCCCCCGACCGATAGCCGTCCCACCGCCACAGATCCCCTTCAAGACTGACCAGCCGCTGTCCCGGCAGCAGCAGCGCTTGCAACCGTCCGCCATCAGCCGCCGACACCAACCCGGTCTGCGCAAGACGCCGATCCAGCACCGCCGGAGCGCCGACATGGGTTGCCAATGCAGCGGCCCCGGCTGGCAAGGCCTGCGGTGGATCGTATTGGTCCAGCGGCACCCAGCCCGACTTGGCCGAACCTGCCACCTCCGGCGCCCGCAGGTCATCGGTCAGCGCCGCGCCCAAGGCCGCCTCATAGCCCGGTTCCACCGTCAAACGGTCCAGCAGTTGCGACCCGGCCTGCGCCTCACGCGCCACCAACTTGGCCAATGCCGCGACTTCGGCCCTTATCGCGTTGGCTTCGCCTTCAGCAGACGACCGCGCCGCCCGCGCCTCAGCCTCACGCGAATGGGTCGCTGCCCGCGCCTCTTCCGCCGCTTGCAGGGCGGCTTCCGCCTGTTCCGCCAATCCGATAGCGGCGCCTTGTGCCGCCTCAGCCGCTGTGAACCCGTCTGACGCCATCGTAACCGCCAGTTCCGCTGCCGCCGCCGCGGCTTTGGCACGGTCGGTCTCGGCCTCGGCTTTGCTGATCGTGGTGCGACAATCGGCCAGAAGGCGCTGCGTCGACTGATGCCGGGCGCCCAGCCGTGCCGCATCCTCGGTCGCCTGCGACAGGGTGCCTTCCCCGAAGCCCAACTGCCCCGCCGCCTCCTGCGCCGCCTCGGACGCCTGTGCCAGGCGTTCTTCGTGGCCCTCTGACGCCTTGACCAGCTGTGCAATCTCCCATTCCAGCCGCTCGATCGTTTCGCCAGCGTCTCGGTTCAACCCGGCTTCACGGTCCATGTCCGAGGACAGCTGCCGGATCCGCCCATTCAGGGTTTCAACTGACTGGCGGGCCCGCGCTTCCTGTTCATCGATCGAGGCGCGTTGCAGAGCCAGCCGTTGCAAGACCGCCGCCGCAATCGCCTCTTCCTCGCGCCGGGGTGGCAAGGCATCCTCCGCCTCTTCGCGCGCCGAGCCTGCCGCCCGCGCTGCCACTTCGGCCTGCGCCGCCAGAGTCAACCGCTGCCGCAACGCGCCATCCGCCTCGGCCCGGGCCATCTCCGCCTCGCGCCAGCGACGATAGAGCAGCATCCCCTCGGTCCGCCGCAATTCCTCACCGATCTCGCGGTAGCGCGCCGCCTGCTTGGCCTGCCGCGTCAACAGCGAGATTTGCTGCGCCAGAGCCTCCAGCACATCATCCACCCGCGTCAGGTTGGTCTCCGCCGCCGACAGCCGCAGTTCCGCCTCATGCCGACGCTGATACAGCCCGCTGATCCCCGCCGCTTCTTCCAGGATCATGCGCCGCGCCTTGGGCTTCGCGTTGATCAATTCGGTGATCTGACCCTGCCGCACCAAGGCGGGCGAATGGGATCCGGTCGAGGCATCGGCGAACAGCATCTGCACATCGCGGGCCCGGACGTCCTTGGTGTTGGCCTTGTAGGCCGACCCGGCCTCACGGGTGATCCGCCGGACAATCTCGATCTGATCGGCGTCGTTGAACCCCGCCGGGGCCAGCCGCTCGGTGTTGTCGATGATGATGGCGACTTCGGCAAAATGCCGGGCTGGCCGGGATGATGCGCCATTGAAGATCACGTCGTCCATGCCAGACCCACGCATCGCGCTCGCCCGGTTCTCGCCCATCACCCAGCGCAGCGCCTCCAAGAGGTTCGACTTGCCGCAGCCATTCGGCCCGACCACGCCGGTCAACCCCTCATGGATCACCAGATCCGTGGGGTCGACAAAGCTTTTGAAGCCGTTCAGGCGCAGGCGGGTCAGACGCAACTTGGTCCTCGTGATTCCACTGAACCCGCATCTTGGGCGGGCGTGCGCCCAAGTCAACCGAAACCCCCCGCCTATGGCGTCATCCGGCGGCTTATCCCCAATATGTTGTCGCTTGACCATGACGCAATGCCCGCGCAGTCTGCGCGATATGAGCGATTATGCGATCCCCTATGACGGCCATTGTCTGTGCGGCGCGGTGCGCTTCGCATGTGACGCTGCGCCGCTTTGGCAGGGCCATTGCCATTGCGAAAGTTGCCGGCGGGCCACCTCATCCGGCTTCACCTCCTACCTTGGCGTCGCCGACGGCCATTGGCGCTGGACTGGCGCTGATCCCGCCACCCATTCCTCGAGCCCCGGTGTCACCCGCTATTTTTGCGCCATCTGTGGCAGTCAGATGGCCTACCGCGCCGACCGCTTCCCTGGCGAAATGCACTTCTTCGCCGCCAGCTTGTCCGACCCAACCGCCTACCGCCCCACCACCCATTTCTTTGCAGCCGAAGTCCTGCCCTGGGTGCATCTGGCCGACGGCCTGCGCCGCAAATGATCACCCGGGCCTGCGATCCCTATGACTGGCCGGGTCTGCTCGCCTTGATCCAGCGCGCCTTCGCCGGGATGGAGGGGCGGATCGACCCGCCGTCGTCATTGCACCGGATGACGCCTGAAACCCTCGCCGCCACGGCCCGGCGGGCGGAAGTCTGGGTGTTGGGTGACCCTGCACAAGCCTGCATGGTGCTGACCCCGAAACCGGACGGACTCTACCTCGGCAAATTGGCGGTGGAACCGAATTTGCAGGGCAGGGGCCTTGGCCACCAGATGATGGCGTTTGCCGAAGACCGCGCCCGCACTCTTGGCCTGCCCCGGGTACAGCTGGAAACGCGGGTGGAACTGGCCGAGAACCACCACTTCTACCAGCGGCTGGGATATATCGAAATTGCCCGCACCGCCCATGACGGCTATGCCTACCCCACCTCTGTCACCTATGCCAAATCGGTCTGACGCAGGCTACAACCCCAGCAACCCCGGCAGGTCTGCCATCCGGTGAAACACAGTCGCGCCAAGGGCAGCCAGTTGCGCGCCGTCATCCTCCGCCGCGTAACCAAAGCCGCGCATTCTGGCTGCCATCGCCGCCTGCAACCCCGACGCACTGTCCTCGACGACCACACAATCGCCCGGGGCAACGCCCAAGGCCTGCGCGGCGTGCAGATAAACATCGGGCGCGGGTTTCGGCGCGCCCAGGGCCTGCGCCGAATAGATATGGCCCCGGAACCGCTCGACCAACCCCGGATGCTGGCTCAGGGTGACCTCCATCTTGCGCAGCGGACCGTTAGAGCCCATTGCATAGAGGATCCCCGCCGCATCCAGGGCGTCCAACACCGCCAGAATCCCCTGCACCAGCGGCGTCCCCTGCGCCAGACGGTCATACATCCGCTGATACTGCGCCTCGACCCAGCCATCGGGCAACGGCACGCCCCGGGCCCGGGCGGCCTCCATGAAACTGCGCATCGTGCCGCCGAGGAACAGCTTCCGCATCTCGTCGTGGTTCATGGGATGACCGTAAAGCACCAGCTGCTCGGCCAGCAGGTCGAACGACATGCCTTCGCTGTCGACCACCACACCATCACAATCGAACAATACGGCTTTCGGGGTCATGGCGCTCTCAGCATGGTTACAAAGGTATCGCCATAACGGCGCTGGTCCAATTGGTCAAATTGCGGCGGTGGCGGCAAGGCGGCACCTTCTTCCCACACCACCAAAGCCTCGGGCCTCAGCCAACTGCCCGCCAGTGCCGCCAAAAGCGCCGCCTCGCCCAAAGATTTGCCATAGGGCGGATCGAGGAAGATCAGGTCATAGGGCAAGTCTGGATTGGGCGGCAACCGGGTCGCATCCAACCGCAGATGCCGCGCCTCGGCCCGGCACAGCGCGATGTTCTTCGCGATCAACCCCCGCGCCGCCGCCCCATCATCCACCAGCGTCAAGGTCGCCGCCCCGCGCGACAAAGCCTCCAGTCCCAAAGCCCCGGTCCCGCCAAACAGATCCAGCACCCGGGCGCCTCCGACCGGATCACCATATCCGCCATTGATCAGCAGGTTGAAGATGGCCTCGCGCACCCGGTCCGAGGTAGGTCGCAACCGCGCCCGAGGATCGCCTAGACCAACTTCGGTCAACCGCAAGCCGCGCCACTGGCCGCCAATGATCCGCATTACTTCAGCAGGGCTTTCAACACCGTGGCCGGATCGGCAATCGCAGCAGGGTCGGGCGAGCGACCCATCTCGATCAGCCGCTTGCCGACCATATAGGCCCGCGGATCATTCATCGCGTCGACCGCCAGCAAGACGTCGCCCTTGTAGTACCAGAAGCTGACCGCATCCTCATCCGGCCCACGCGTGACGATCCGGTCATAGCCAGTGTTCAGCCCGGCAATCTGCAGTTTGGTGTCATACTGATCCGACCAGAACCACGGCTGGGCATGATATTCCACCCCGGCCCCAAGGATATTGGCCGCGACTGCCTCGGCCATGTCGATGGCGTTGCCGACCGACTCCAGCCGCAGCCGCCCACCCTTCCACGGGAAAGACGCACAATCCCCCGCCGCCCAGATGTGATGGTCCGAGGTTCGGCCCAGTGAATCCGTCCTGATGCCATTCTCCAATGCGATATTCGCCGCGTTGGCAAGTTCCGTTCCGGGCAAGATCCCCACACCGACAATGACGAAATCCGCCGCAATCTCGCGCCCATCGGCCAGCCGCGCCCCGGTCACGTGATCGTCACCCAACAACCGGTCCAGCCCGGTCTCCTCCATGATCCTGACCCCGTGCGACATGTGCAGGGCGCGAAAATAATCCGAGGTCTCCGGTGCCGCCACCCGCTGCAGGATGCGCGGCGCCATCTCCAGCACCGTCACGTCCAGCCCCAGCTTCGCACCAACCGAGGCCGCCTCCAGCCCGATATAGCCGCCGCCCACGATGACCAGCCTTCGGCCCGCGACAAACTCCGCTTTCATCGCATCGACATCGGCCAAGGTGCGGACGGTATAGACCCCCGCCAGTTCACCACCCACCGCCGCCGGCAGGTGCCTCGGATGCGAGCCGGTGGTCAGCACCAATTCATCATAGGCCACAGTCTCATCGCCCACTGTCACCGACTTGCCGACAGGATCAATTGCCGTCACTGCCTGCCCCAGCCGCAAGGTGATGTTGTGTTCGGAGTAGAATTCGGCCCCGCGCAGCCACAGCCGCTCTTCCTCCATCTCACCCAGCAGATAGGCCTTGGACAGGGGCGGGCGCTGATAGGGCGGGGCGGGCTCGGTGCCAATCAGGGTGACAGCGCCGTCGTGGCCAAGGCTCCGCAACTTGGCGACCAACGACGCCCCGGCCTGTCCCGCGCCCACCACCACCACATGCGTCATGCCATTCCCCTCTGGTCGAAACTTTGTCCAAAGCCTATATCCGTGTCAGAAACAAACGCAACGGACGAGGCAACACAATGACGATAACTGTCGGTAACACTTTGCCGGACGCAACCTTGTTGCAAATGGGCGCGGGCGGGGCAGAAAGCGTTTCGCTCGGCGACAAACTGAAGGGCCGCAAGGTGGTGATCTTTGGCCTGCCGGGCGCTTATACCGGGACCTGCACCACCAGCCATGTGCCAAGTTTCATGCGGGTCAGCGAAAAGCTGGCGGCCAAGGGTGTCGATGAAATCATCTGCGTCGCGGTCAACGACCCCTTCGTGATGAAGGCCTGGGGCGAAAGCACCGGCGCCGTGGCCAAGGGGATCACTTTCCTGGGTGATGGCGATGCCAGCTTCACCAAGGCGATCGGCATGGAGTTCAGCAATCCGCCGCTGGCCTTCTATGACCGCTCGCAACGCTATGCGCTGTATGCCGTCGATGGCGTGGTCAAGGTGCTGAACCATGGCAAGGAAACCAACGCCTGCGAAATCTCGGGCGGCGAGGCGATGCTGGACGCGATCTGACCAGACGCTCTTCGGCCCTACAGGCCTCTTCGCTGACACAGCGTAAAGGCATGTCAGGGCCGACAAGCGGTTACTTCTTGCGCGCCTCGATCTTGCACAAGCATTCCACGGTTTCCGAATGGTCGCGCACTACGGTCGCAGTGCCGGCGAATGTGTCCATCTTGCGGGCCAGTTCCAGATCGAGCGCCGAAAGACCATCGCAATCATGTGTGGTCAGCGTCACATCCACCACATTGTAGACATTCGACCATTCCGGGTGATGGTTCAGCTTCTCGGCCGCCAGGGCAGCGCGCGACATGAAGCCCCAAGCCTCGGAAAAGCTCTTGAACTTCCAGATCTTGCGGATCGCGTCCTTTTCGGCGGCCGCTCCCCAGCCGGTTTCTCCCAGCGGTGGCAAGCCCTCCCGCCGTGCCGCCTCACTCAACAGATCAGCCATGGCCTACTCCTTCCTGATCAATGCGTCGTCAAGCGCCGCCGCGCGGGCGAGCGCGGGGCGGGTTGCAATCCGCTCCCAATAGCCGCGCAATATGTCATTGCCGGGCAAGGTGCCAAACATCAGGCCCCAGCCGATCTGGCTGCCGACATAGATATCGGCGGCGCTGAACCCGTCGCCCGCGATGAACGGGCGGTCCGCCAGATGGCCGGTCAGTGTCGTCACCACCCGTTCCAGACTGCCATAGCCGGTGCGACGCTCTTTTTCCGGCGCGGCGACCCAGCCCAGCGACACGTTGACCAGAGCCTGTTCCAGTGGTCCCGCACCAAAGAACATCCAGCGGTAAAGCGGTCCCCGGTCGGTCGGCATCAATCCGGCTTCGGGAAAGGCATCGGCCAGATAGGTGCAGATCGCCGCCACTTCGGTGATCACCGTGCCGCCATCGACAAGCGTCGGGATCTTGGCCATCGGGTTGATTGCCGCATAGTCCGGCCCTTTGAGGGTCGTGGCGTAGTCCAGCACCACCGTGTCATAGGGCTGGCCGATCTCCTCCAGCATCCAGCGAGCAATTCGGCCACGCGATTGCGGGTTGGTGTAGAAGGTCAGCGCCATCAGTCCTTTTCCTCCACTTCGGTCTTGCGGAACGGCCCGTAGGCCGTCAGCACCTCGATCTCTTCATCCACGGCCCGCCGTTCGCCCTCCAGATAGCGCGCAATTGCCTTGCGGAAAGCCGGATCGGCAATCCAGTGCAGCGAATGCACCGGGGTCGGCAGATAGCCGCGCGCCAGTTTGTGTTCGCCCTGCGCCCCGGCCTCGACCCGCTGCAGCCCGTGGCCGATCGCCCAGTCGATCGCCTGATAGTAGCACAGTTCGAAATGCAGGCAGGGGTGATCTTCACTGCAGCCCCAATAGCGACCGTACAGCGTATCGCGGCCGATGAAGTTCAACGCCCCCGCCACCGGCTTGTCACCCTTGAAGGCCAGCACCAGCAGCACGTCGTCACGCATCGTGCGGTGGACCTCATGGAAGAACGCCCGCGTCAGATACGGCCTGCCCCATTTCCGGCTGCCGGTGTCCTGATAGAACCGCCACATCGCATCCCAATGCGCCGGTTCAATCTGGTCGCCAGTCAGGGCGCGAATGGTCAGTCCATGGCCCTGCGCCACCTGACGCTCCTTGCGGATCATCTTGCGTTTGCGGCTGGCGAGGTCGGCCAGAAAGGCCGAAAAGTCAGGGTAGTCACGGTTTTCCCAATGAAATTGCTGGGTGATCCGGTGCAGAGTGCCGTCATAACCCTCAAGGGCCTCGGCTTCTTCGGGCGTGCAGAAGGTGATGTGCAGCGAGGACAGGCCGTTGGTCCGGGTCAACTCGATCGCAGTGTCCAGCAGGATGTCCCGGGTTTCTGGCGGCCCAAGAAACCGCCGCCCGGTGGCTGGGGTAAACGGCACGGCGGACTGCAGTTTGGGATAATAACTGCCACCCGCCCGGTCCAACGCATCGCCCCAGCCGTGATCGAAGATATATTCACCTTGCGAATGGGCTTTCACATAAAGCGGCATCGCCGCTACCACCCGGCCGTCCTGTCGCAGAACCAGCGGTTTCGGCGTCCAGCCGGTGCCCTTGCCCGTGGAGTTTGAGACATCGAGCGCCAGCAAAAAGCGGTGAGTGGTGAACGGGTCGATCGGCCGCGCACCCTCGGGGCAGGCCACCGCGTCCCACTCTTCCGCCGGAATATCGGCCATGCCGTCAAGAAGGGTCGCTGTGAATGCCATGATGCTTTGTGTTCTTGCGGAAGCCGCGGGTTTCACACCCCCGGACCCCCGTGGGATATTTATGGACGGATGAATGGCGCAGGGTAGCCTTCGAATGTGATGTTATGCGCGATCTTGCGGGCCTTGGCCTCGTCCTGGGGCGACTTGATCGTCCAGCACAGGATTGCCGCGCCCTGCGCCTTCAACGCGGCGACCCGCGGTTGGTCAAGGTCGGTGTGGCGGTGCGAAATGAAGGTGCAACCGGTTGGGTCATAGTCTGGAATTTCGCGCAGCCTGTCGCAGATGGCCGGCGGGATCGGGGCACTGAGGCCATGGTCATAATATTCGGTGGTCAGCCCGCGCGGGATCTGCGGGGCAAGGCGGTTGACCGTGGCGATGCAATGCGGGTTGAACGACATCAGCGCAGCGGGGCCCTCGTAGCCTGACAGCGCCGTCACAGAGGCCTGTTCCAGCCGCCCGCTGGTCGGTGCCATGGTGTCGAGCAGGTCCTTGAGTTCGATCAGCAGCGGGGTTCGACCCGCGACCAGACCAAGCACCTGAGCCAGCGTCGGGATCAGATCGTCACTGTCGAGGAGCCGGATTTGCCCCAACTCGGCCGCCGTATAGTCCCGCACCGCACCAGGCCTGCCTGTCATGCGGTCCAGCGTGTCATCGTGAAACACCATGGCCTGGCCGTCCCTGGTCAGCTGCACGTCCAGCTCGATGCCATATCCGGCCTCAACCGCCGCCTGAAAGGCACTGACCGAGTTCTCAGGACGGCGCGATGCCGCGTCATGATAGCCGCGATGGGCGATGGGTGAGGTCAGAAAGCCTGCGGGCAAAGCGGGTCGCATCATTTGATTTCGAACACCGCCTCGATTTCCACCGCCACCCCCAAGGGCAATGACACCGCCGACACCGCCGAGCGCGCGTGACGCCCGGCTTCCCCCAGCACCGCCACCAGAAAGTCAGACGCACCGTTGATGACCTTGGGCTGATCCGTGAAATCCGCGGTAGAGTTTACGAAGCCGACCAGCTTGACCATCCGCACAAAGCGCAACCAGTCGCCGCCGCAGGCCTGCCGGATTTGCGCCAGAATGGCAATCGCACAGGTCTTGGCCGCCTCGGCGCCGGCCGCGGCATCCAGATCGTGACCCAGCTTGCCCGTCAGCAGCGTCGCCCCGTTACGGCTGATCTGGCCCGAGATATGGACCAGGGTGCCGACCTGAACGAAGGGCACATAATTCGCCACCGGAGCGGGCATTTCAGGCAGGGCAATGCCCAGGGCGGCCAGTCGGCTCTCGATATCAGACATCGGATTTCCTTTGATCGGTTCGGGGTGAGGCTACCTCGTCGTTCCGGGACGGGCAAGTCGCCGCCACAGTGGAATCATGAATGGCGTTCTTGCAAAAAGCCATTAAACTATCGGTGTACTCAGCGGCCGGGGGGTGTCATGGCGGGGTCGTGGAACGGGTTGCAATACTTCGGCGATGACTCGGCCGAAAATGTCGCCGGCAGTGATGCGGGTGAAAGTTTTTCCATGTCGCTGGGCCATGATGTCGTCAATGCCAATGGCGGCGATGACGTCGTGGATGGCGGCCTGGGCAGTGACAAGCTGTTTGGCGGTGCCGGCAATGACGTGCTTTACGACCTCAACTCTTACACCTCCGGGTTCAGTGGATTGGTCGGCAAGGACACGCTGTTTGGCGGGGCGGGGGATGATACGCTGTGGTTCAATTCGGTCGACAGCAGTGACATCGGCGATGGCGGCGGCGGCACCGATACCTTGGTCATCCGGTTCAATTTTCTTGGCGCTTCGACCGACTTGCCGGTCAGCTTTGCTCTTGGGCCGACCACAGCCTGCTATGTCGACGGCATTCTGGGTCTGACCGCGCTGAATTTTGAGCGGGTCGATATCTGGGCCAGCAATGGCAATGACATTCTGACGGGCGGCAAGCTGGATGATACCCTGCGCGGTGGCGGTGGCGATGACACATTGTCGGGCCTGGGCGGCGACGATCTGGTCGACGTCGGTACCGGCAATTTCGCCGCGTTTGGCGGTGGCGGCACCGACACGCTGGTGATTGATCTGAGCAATGAATTCGATCCGGTCCGCCTGTCACTCGATGGTCATTTCAAACTGTCGACCAACCTGACGGTCGGCAGCGCCGATGGGTTCGAGGTGTTTTCCGTCACCACTGGCGCAGGTGATGACCATCTGACCGGCGACGCATTGAACGACAGCCTGAACGGCGCCACCGGTGCGGATGTGCTGTACGGCGCGGGCGGCGACGATCTGCTGACGCTGGGTCTGGGCGCAGGCCGCGCCTATGGTGGTGACGGCAATGACCACATCACCTATTCCAACAGCTTCTTTGACCCAACCCCCGATCCAGGCGACCTCGCCAATGGCGGGGCAGGCGACGACTGGATCGAATTTGCTCTGGGTGGCAACAACAAGGCCGACGGGGGCATCGGCAACGACCGTATTTCCGTGCGCTACGACAGCTCGACCTACGGCACCGTGAACCAGTTCACCGGCGGCGACGGCGACGATTCGGTTTTGGGGGGCAATGGGGCCGACCACCTGTTTGGCGGGGCGGGCAATGATGTCTTGTCAGACTTTACCCGGACGCAAGAGATGCTGGGCGGCAATGGCGACGATATCCTGACCGTCAACGGCAGCACTGCCGATCCGGTGGCCGCCGGGCAGGTGCTCGATGGCGGCCGTGGATTTGACCGCCTGAACTGGACCGGGGTGCTGAGTGGCACGGTCGATCTGACAACCGGCGACTTCACCACCGCCCAAGGCTCGCATTGGATCGGCTTTGAGGCGTTCGGACTTTTCACCGGCTATGCCAGCAACACCCGGATCACGTTCGGCAGTGGCGATGACAAGCTGGACGGCGGTGGCAACGCATTCAAGCTGACGGTCGATGCTGGCGGCGGCAATGACACCATCACAGCCCGGGTCGAGACGGCGATCCTGTACGGCGGCAATGGCAATGACCGCCTTACCTCTTACTACGGGACCGGCAGTGAACTGTATGGCGGCAAAGGCACCGACATTCTGACCATCCTGAACATCGGCGAGACCACGCTGGACGGCGGCCAAGGCACCGACATCGCCAGATTCAGCTCGTCCGTGGTCGCCGATCTGACCTTGGGGACGGCGGTTCGCGGGGCCAATACCGACCAGTTGATCGGGATCGAGGGGCTGACCGGCTCTTTTTACGACGACACGCTGATTGGCGATGCCGGTGACAACCAGCTGTACGGCGGCAGCGGCGGCAGCGATGTGATGACCACCGGCGGTGGGTCCGATACCGTCATTGTCTACAGCTTTCAGGTCGGCACCACCCATGTCACCGATTTCAGCCACGCCAGTGACAGCATCGGTCTGTCCGGGTTCAACTTTGGCACGGGTGCATTGGCCAATGGTCCGATCAACGCTGCTAATTTTCTGCAGGGCAGTTTTGCCACCGCCCCAACAGCAACTCTGGCCGAGGCCCAGTTCTTCTATGATCGCAGCCTCGGCTATCTATGGCTCGACCGCGACGGCACCGGAGCCGCCGCACCGGTGCTGGCGTTGATCCTCGACAACCACCCGCAGCTGAATGCCAGTGACATGATCGTCGGAGATTATTTCTTCCAGTGACGCTCAGCTTTCGCGGAAGGCCATCTGGAAATAATCCATGAAGGGCTTCAGAAGATAGGCCATCGCCGAGCGGTTGCCTGTCGTGATGTAGGTCTGCACAGGCATCCCCGGGATCACGGTCTGGCCGTTCAGCCTGTCGATCTGGCCGGGATCAAGTTCGATCTCGGCGCGGTAGTATGACGCTTTCGAGGCCTGATCCGACATGGCATCCGCCGACAGGGTGAACACGTGGCCTTCAAGTTGCGGCGTAGTGCGGGCCGAGAAGGCTGCAAACACCACCCGTACCGACTGCCCGACATGAACCTCGTCGATATGGATCGGCGGGATCTGCGCGATGATGATCAGCGGGCGATCCTGCGGGATGATGTACAGCACCGGCTCGGCGGGCCGGATCACCGAATTCGGCGTCGTGACCTGCAGGCCCAGCACGATCCCCGACACCGGAGCACGTATTTCCAGCCGCGCCACCTGCTCGGTCAACGCGCGGCGGCGTCCGGCCAGTTCCAGCGTCTTGTCGCCCATGTCGCGCAACTGGGTGTTGGCATCCTCGCGCCGCGCGGAACGCAGTTGCAGGATCTGCAACTGAATCTCGGTCGCCCGGCCCTCGGCCTGTGCCTTGTTGCCGTCCAACTCACCCATGTTGCCCTGCAACCGCGCCACTTCGCGCTTCAGATCGACCAGCCGCGCCGATTGGGTCAGTCCCTTGTCCAGCAGCTTTTGCTGATCTTGCACTTCCGGCTCGATCAGGGCGATCTGGTCCATCAAGGCGGCGACCTGCGCATTGATCCCGACGACCTGCGAGGCGATCTGGTCCATCCGCTTGTTCAACTGGCTGATCTGGGCTTCCTGCGTTTCCTGGCGCGCGCTGAACAGTCGGCGTTGGCCTTCGATCTGATCGGCCACATCGGGCCGCGTCGTGGCCAGATCCAGCAGTTCCTGAGAAAATTTCGGCGCCGGCAAGTCGTCGCGTTCGGCCTCAAGTCTGGCGCGGCGGGCCAGACTGTCGAAATACTGGCCCTCGATGATCGCCAGTTCCGACTTGACCTGCGTGCCATCCAGCCGGATCAACAGATCCCCCGCCTTGACGACCTGCGCCTCGGTGACATTAATTTCGGCAACCACGCCACCATCCGGATGCTGCACGACCTGACGGTTCTGTTCCACCTGAATGACACCCGGTGACACGATGGCCCCGTCAATCTCTGACAGCATCGCCCAGGCGCCAAAGCCCCCAACCAGGGCCAAAATGGCCAACAGGCCCAGAACCACTGGCCGTCTGGTTGACCAGGTCTTGCGCTCATCTGCCTCCTGCACGGCACTCATCGTGGTCTGGAAAGGGGTGATGGCGGTCGGGCGTGGTTTGGCAACCTCGGTCGGGATGGGTGCGGTCAATGAGGTGGAGCGATCGGTTGCCTTGGCACCCGATCCCTTGCCTTCCGGTTCCGCGCCCGGTTCGGCGTTTCTGGGTTCGGTCATGATACGCCTCCGGGGCCCGCACTGCGGACAATATCTGTATGGTTCTTGACCATTTCACGCAGCACCTGATCGCGTGGGCCAAAAGCACGGCGAGTGCCGTCCTCCAGCACCAGCAACAGCTCGCATTCCTGAATCGCTGCAGGTCGGTGTGCCATGATCAGAATGGCCCGCCCCGCCGCTTTCATCGAAGCGATCGCCTGATTGAGCGCGACCGACCCTTCATTGTCGAGGTTGGAGTTCGGTTCATCCAGCACCAGCAACACCGGGTCGCCGTACAGCGCCCGGGCCAGCCCGATCCGCTGGATCTGCCCGCCCGACAACCGCCCGCCAAGGGCCTGCACGCGGGTGTCATAGCCGTCGGTCAGCTTGGTGATCATCTCATGCGCGGCGGCCTTTTTGGCGGCCTCCACCACGGCATCGCCGTCCGGATTTTTCTGCAACCGCGCGATGTTTTCGGCAATCGTGCCTTCGAACAGCGTGATCCGTTGCGGCAGATAACCGATATAGCTGCCCAGCCGGTCCGGGTCATACTGGTCCAGCGAGGCTCCATCCAGCCGAACCTTGCCGCCCGCCGGCTTCCACGACCCGATCAGGGCCCGCGCCAGTGTCGATTTGCCCGCACCCGATGGCCCGATGATGCCAAGCGCCTGCCCCGGCTCCAGTCGGAAGCTGACCACCCGCAACACCGCCTGCGATTCGCCCGGTGGCACCACGGTCAGATTCTGCGCCTCAAGTATGGCGCGCGGCCGTGGCAGTTCGGTATGCGGCGGCTCCGGCTGCACCCGGGTCAGCAATTCGCTCAGCCGCGCCCGGCCTTCTTGCGCCCGAGTGACCAGGGCCCACTGACCAATCGCCATCTCGATCGGCTGCAAAGCGCGGCCCAGCAGGATCGAGCCGGTGATCATCGCGCCCGAACCCATTTCATTCTGCAACACCAGATAGGCCCCGGCACCCAGCATCGCCGATTGCAGGAACTGCCGAAAGGTTTTCGAGATGGTGCCGAACACACCCGCCAGATCCGCTGCCGCAATGCCCTGCAGCAGCCCCGCCTTGCGCGCCACCTGCCACCGGTCAAACGCGGCCGTCGTCATGCCAAGCGCCTGCACTGCCTCCGCCTCCTGCTTGATGGCGTCCGACATCATCTCGCCCTTCAGAGTGGCCGCATTGGACCGCCGCAAGGGTTCCTTGGTCATCGTCTGGTTCAACACCGTGATCACGATAAGGGCAGCCCCGCCCGCCACCGCCATCCAGCCCAGAACCGGATGAAAGATGAAGATCGCCACCACAAACATCGGCGCCCACGGAATATCGAAGACCGCAATCAGCACCGGCGAC
Source organism: bacterium (assembly GCA_039932095.1). Classification (GTDB taxonomy): domain Bacteria; phylum Pseudomonadota; class Alphaproteobacteria; order Rhodobacterales; family Rhodobacteraceae; genus Stagnihabitans. Next base: position 18,443 of record JBDTQR010000055.1, read on the forward strand.
GCCCACAACCGCTGCACCGCTTCCAGATCGCGCTGTGCCGCCAATGCGATCGGATCGCCCGGTGCCTGCTGCATCCGCCGCAGCGCCGCCGCAAATACCCGGCGGTCCAGCCGCTCCTGCATCCGCGCCCCGACCCGGGCCATGATGCGACCGCGCGCATAGTCCAGCACACCCATCATCAGATACAGAAACGCCATCAGCCCGCTCAATGCCCAAAGCGTCGGCTCCGACCGGCTGCCGAGCACCCGGTCATAGACCTGCAACATGTACAGTGGCCCGGTCAGCATCAGCACATTGACAAAGATTGAAAAGAAGAACGCCGCCGCCAACAGGCCGCGCATGTCTCGCCGTGTGGCGTCAAGCTCGTCGCGTCCGCGCTTGAATTCGTTCTGGCTCATTCAGAGCTCCTGCTACCTGACGCTATTTCGGCGAGTTTTCTCTTGCTGCGGAACGGAAGCTTCGCTTGACGGTTGTCTTGCCGGGATCGCCAGCATATTGCTTGGCTGGAAAAAGTTAAAGCCGTGGTGATTGCAGAGGACGTACGAATATTTTGACGCAAATAGTGACGCTTTCTGTGCCCCAAAGCAATCCGGCACGACATGCGACTTGGGCACTTTCCTTGGGAATTGTGGCCGTATTGGCGCTGTCCGCATGCGGCCACGCACCGCCTGCCGACGGCATCCAGGATCCGTATGAGGCGCAGAATCGCGCAGTCCACCGTTTCAATCTTGCGCTGGACAAGGGTCTGGTTCGTCCCGTCGCCAAAACCGCAACCACCATCCTGCCTGACCCGGTCGAGCAGGGCGTGATGAATTTTTCAGCCAATCTCGATTTGCCCGGCGTCGTGGTGAATGACGTCCTGCAAGGCAAGCTGGCAAACGCCGCAGAAAACGCCGCGCGTTTTGCCATCAACACCACGATTGGCATCGGCGGGCTGTTCGACCCGGCCAAGGCCGCAGGCTCCCCAGGGACCACCACCGATTTTGGCGAGACCCTGCATGTCTGGGGCGTGGCCGAGGGAAACTATATCGAATTGCCCTTCCTTGGACCGTCAAACGACCGCGATACTGTCGGCACCGTCGTCGACTACCTGCTGGACCCGTTGAAATTGGTCATCCCGGCAAACAACCACATATCACTTTATGCTAAAGTCGGATCAAAACTTGCTGAACGCGGGCGCTATTCCGAAACCGTCGATTCGATCCTATATGATAGTGCGGACAGCTACGCTCAGGCCCGGCTGCTGTATCTGCAGCACCGTCGCTACAATCTGGGTGAAGCGCCCCCAGAAGATTCATTTGAGGACCCCTATGCACAGTGACCCGAAAAAAGACTCCCTCGTGCTGACCCGCCGCGCCTTCGGTGCCGGGCTTGCCGCTGGCACCGGTTTTCTGGCCTTTGCCCTGCCGGTCCGCGCCCTGACCCTGGATCAGGCCCGCTCGCTGATCGACCGCGCGATTTCCGAGGTTAATGCCACGATCAATTCGGGCAAGACCGAACAGCAGATGTATGGCGATTTCGAACGGATTTTCGTGACCTATGCCGATGTGCCGACGATTGCCCGTTCTGCCCTTGGTCTGCCGGCCAAGTCGGCCTCGGCGGCGCAAATGGCGGCCTTCACCAAGGCCTATCAGGGCTATATCAGCCGCAAATACGGCCGCCGCTTCCGCGAGTTCATCGGTGGCAAGATCGAGGTCGTCGACGCCAAACCCTACAAAAGCTACTACGAGGTCATCTCGACCGCGACCCTGCAAGGTCAGGCCCCGTTCGACCTGCGCTGGTGGGTCGGCGACAAATCCGGTCGCCAGCTGTTCTTCAACATCATCATCGAAGGTGTGAACATGTTGGCGTCGGAACGCACCGAGGTTGGTGCCCTGCTCGACCGCAACGGCGGCAGCGTCGACAAGCTGACCGAGGAACTGAAGCGCCTCTGACCGCGCGGTCCACAGACCCCAATGCAAAAAACGCGCCTCTCGGGGCGCGTTTTTCATCAAACGGCATGGCCAACCGTTTCAGTTGCCCTGACCTAGTATATCCTCAAGAATCGTCGTGATGGCGTCCTTGTTCTTCTTGTTCTTCTTGCCGGGCTTGACCGGCGGCTGCTGGTCCGCCTGCACGGCCTGATCTGTCGGCAGTTGGACACCCGGCTGCGGCGGTGTATCCGGCGCGGTCGGGGTTGGCGGTTGTTTGACTTCGGGCACGGTCATCGGCAGCGGCGCGGTCGGCAACCCCTCTTCAACCCGCACCATCACCTCATGCCAGATCTGTGCCGGCAACCCGCCCCCGGTCACGCCCGACAATGGCGTGTTGTCGTCATAGCCCATCCAGACGCCCGTCACATAGTCGGCGGTAAAGCCGATGAACCACGCATCCCGCGCCGCAGAGGTCGTGCCGGTCTTGCCCGCCACCTGGCGCCCGTCCAGCCGCGCCCGCGCGCCTGTGCCACTGTCGACCACCTTTGACATCATCCAGGTCAGCTTGCGAGCCGCGTCTTCCGAGATGACCCGTTCGCCCATCCCGCCACCCAGCCCGATCAGCGCTTCATTGGAGCTTTTCAGTCGCAACTCCAGCAGGCCGTACGGCGTCACCGACGACCCGCCATTCAGAATTCCGGCATAGGCGCCGGTCATTTCCAACAGCGTCGCTTCTGACGCGCCAAGAGCCAGGGCAGGGCCAGCCGCGAGGTCCGACTTGATGCCAAAGCCCTCTGCCACCGCCCGCACTGCATCCAGTCCGACCTTCTGCGCCACCTTCACCGCCGGCACATTGCGGCTTTCAGTCAAAGCCTGCGTCAAGGTGATGATGCCCTTGAATTCATGATCATAATTGTCCGGCGTCCACGGTCCCGAGCCGGGGAGCCGGATGGTCAGCGGGCTGTCATCGACATAATCCATCGGGCTGTAACCCTCATCCAGTGCCGCCGCATAAACAAAGGGTTTGAAGCTGGACCCGGTCTGGCGCAGCGCTTGCGTCGCCCGATTAAACGATCCAGCCGAGGCGATCTTGCGCCCGCCGACCATAGCCCGCACCGCACCATCCGCGCTCATCACCACAATGGCGGCCTGCACTTTTGACCCGGTTTTCAGCTTGGTGTCGAAAATCTCGGTCAGCGCATCCTCCGCTGCCTTCTGGATCCGCTGGTCCAGCGTGGTCTTCATCGTCACATCCTCGGTCGTCTCCGACCCCAGATAGGATGGCGTGCTTTCCATGACCCAATCGGCAAAGAACCCGCCAGCATTATGCGCTGCCGCCGCCGACAATTGCGCCGGGTCGGCCAGTGCCGCCGCAGCCTGCGCATCGGTCAGATAGCCCTGATCCTTCATCAACCCGATGATCACCGCCGCCCGGTCCTGCGCCCGCTGCAGATTGTTGGTTGGCGCGTATTTCGACGGCGCTTTCAACAGCCCCGCCAGCATCGCTGCCTCGGCCGGATTCACGTCTGCGGCGGACTTGCCAAAATAGCGCTGCGACGCCGCCTCGAACCCCCGCGCGCCCGCCCCCAGATAGGCGCGGTTGAAATAGATCGTCAGAATGTCGGCCTTGGTATATTTGACTTCCATCGCAATGGCATAAGGAATTTCCTTTACCTTGCGCCACACCCCGCCTCCCCGGCAATCGTCTTCATATTCGCTCTCGGTCTTCCATTGCTTGGGATCATAGGCCACGCCCAGACACAACAGCTTGGCCACCTGCTGCGTGATCGTCGACCCGCCATTGCCCTCCAGCGGCCCCCGCCCGGCAGCCAGGTTGATCGAGATGGCCGAGATGATGCCGCGCGGACTGACCCCGAAGTGATGGTAAAACCGCTTGTCCTCGGTCGCGACCACCGCATGCACCAGATTGGGCGACACCTTGTCCGAGGTCAGTAACCCGCCAAACGTCTCACCGCGCCAGGCATAGACAGCGCCCTCGCGGTCCTGAAACGTCACCGACCCGCGTGCCCTTCCGTCCAGCAGGTCATTCAGCGGCGGCAGTTGCACATAGAAATACAGCACCGCACAGCCAAGGATCATCCCCGTCACCAGGCCGATGCGCCACAGGAATGCCCAGACGATCCCCCAGATGAACAGCACGAACCGTGCGATCAATCCACGCTTCGGCTTCACCCTCGCCCGCGCCGGCGGTCGCTTCGACGGCGGTGCCGTGCGTTTGGTGGTGCTCGCGGCAGCATACCGCTTGTCGGCGGTCATCGGCCGCCCTTTGGTCGGTGGTTTCATAAGATCCTGCTGCTCGTTCCGCGATTGTTTTGCGGCAACCTTAACCCGTCTTTCAGAATTTGTGGAGCAGTCCGATCAGCGATTCGCGATCTCAAAGCGATTAAAAAACAGGCGATGCCGGGCAAAAGTGCAAAAAATGTGCAATTGTGCGGTTTTCAGTCGCTTCGCGCAGGCCATCCGACTTGTGCTGCATCTGCATTGCCCACCCAAGATAGCCCAACGCCCGCAAGGGGTGCTCAGGGAAAGGGGTACAACGTGAAACTCATTATTGCGGCAATCAAGCCGTTCAAGCTTGAGGAAGTACGCGAGGCGCTGACGGTTATCGGTGTGCGCGGCATGATGGTGACCGAGATCAAGGGTTTCGGGATGCAGTCCGGCCACACTGAAATCTATCGCGGCGCGGAATATGCCGTGAATTTTGTGCCGAAAATGCGCCTCGAAATCGTGGTGACCGATGCTCTGGCAGATCAGGTCATCGACACGATTACCAAGACCGCGCGGACCAACAAGATCGGCGACGGCAAGATTTTCGTGCTGGACGTGCAACAGGCCGTGCGGGT
>JBDTQR010000056.1:0-23154 GCA_039932095.1 bacterium
ACAACCTGCTGAAAATCTGCTTTGACACCGGTCACCATTCTTATGCCGGATACGACCCTGTGGCCTTCATGCGACGTCATATCGGCCGGATATCCTACATGCACTTCAAGGACATTGACCCCGAGGTCAAAGCCTGCGCCGTCGCCAACCGAATCGGCTTTTATGAGGCATGCGGTCAGGGAATATTCTGCAACCTCGGCACCGGCGATGTGGATTTCCCCAGCGTCCGGCAGATCCTGCTCGGCGCCGGATTCAGTGGCTGGTGCACCGTCGAACAGGACTGCGACCCTAAGGGCGGCACCTCACCCATCGACGATGCCCGCGCCAACCGGGCCTATCTATCCTCCATCGGTTTTTAGAAGGGCTGCGATCATGAAACGACTGAACTGGGGTATGATCGGCGGCGGCAAGGGCAGCCAAATTGGCCCCGCGCACCGTCTTGCGGCAGGGCTCGACAGCCAGTTCAACTTTGTCGCCGGGGCACTCGACCATGACCCCGCCGCAGGGCGCGAGTTTGCCCGATCGCTGGGGCTGTCGGCCGACCGCGCCTATGGCGACTGGCGCGAGATGCTGGCGGGTGAGGTGAACCGCCCTGACCGGCTTGATCTGGTGACTGTGGCGACGCCGAATTCTACGCATTATGAGATTTCCAAGGCCTTTCTTCAGGCTGGCATCAACGTCCTGTGCGAAAAGCCGATGACGGTGACCGAGGCCGAGGCCGAAGATCTGGTGCTGACCGCGCGAGCTGCGAGCCGGATTTGCGCCGTCAACTACGGCTATACCGGTTATGCCCTCGTAAGGCACATGCGGGCGATGGTGGCGCGCGGCGATCTCGGCAAGGTCCGTCTGGTTGTCGCGGAATTTGCCCACGGCCACCACGCCAATGCCGCCGATGCCAACAATCCACGGGTTCGCTGGCGCTATGACCCGGCGCAGGCAGGCGTCTCCGCACAATTTGCCGATTGCGGCATCCATGCGCTGCACATGGCCAGTTTCGTGACGGGTCAGGAGGTGGAAAAACTGTCGTCGGACTTCGCCTCCTGCCTGCCCGAGCGGGTGCTGGAAGATGACGCGATGGTCAATTTCCGCATGGACGGCGGGACAGTGGGCCGGCTCTGGACCTCTTCAGTGGCCATCGGGCGGCAGCACGGCCTGACCTTGCAGGTCTTTGGCGAGACCGGCGGCTTGCGCTGGTCGCAAGAGCAGCCCAACCAGCTGTTCTACATGGCTCTGGGGCAGCGTCTGCAGGTGATCGAGCGTGGCGAGGGCAATCTTTCGCCCGAAGCTGATCGCGCCTCGCGTGTCACCGTCGGTCATGCCGAGGGCATGCCGCTGGCCTTTGGCAACATCTACCGCGATCTGGCCGAAAGCTTGTTTGCAGCCCGGGAGAGCCGCAACCCTGATCCGGCGATTACCCTGTTTCCAAGCGCCGAAGACGGGTTGAGGTCCATCGCTGCCATTCACGCAGCAGTGGCGTCGGCCAAGGCCGAGGGGGCTTGGGTTGACGCCAGGCCAAGGCTGTTCCGCTAGGCGACAGGTCTGAGGGTACCGCGCTCCACAACGTGGCAAGGGAACAGCCGAACTTCGGGCAGACGCGCGGGGTCGGCAAAGCTGGACATGATCAGGTCAATCGACGACCGGATGATCTGCTCAAACGGCTGGTGGATCGTGGTCAGCGCTATGTTGGCCCAAGCCGCCATTTCCATGTCGTTGAACCCGATAATTCCAAGGTCCGTTGGCACGTTCAGACCCGCCGATTGCGCCGCCGAGATCGCCCCGATCGAAAGCACGTCATCGCCACAGAAATATGCCTCTGCAACGGATCCCTGCAGCAAGCGCGTCATTTCGGCACGCCCTGCATCAAAACTGTAGGCACCGGCAAAACTGGCGCTGATCTGCAGTCCTTGCTCGTCCGCCGCGGCCAGAAAGCCTGCAAGCCGGTCTTGCGTGGTCGAAGCCTGCTCAGGGCCGCCCATGAAACCCAAGTGACGATAGCCCCGCGCGATCAACGTCTCTGCCGCCATACGCCCGGCGCCCACGTTGTTGATCCCGACGACATGCACATCCGGTGCTTCGGAGGCCCGGCCAAACGTGTGAACCACCGGCAAAGCCGCATCGCGAAAGGCCCGCGCAAAGCCATCAGGCAGGTGCGAGGTCGCGACGATCACGCCTTCAACCGAATATTGCCGCAACAGGCGCACTGATCGGCGCGGGTCGGTCTCATCGGACAGGTTGACCAGCAGCGGCCGCAGCTCCTGCTCTTGAATGATGCGGGTGAACAGGTCGAAAATCTGCAGAAAAACCGGGTTGTGGAAATTGTTCGACACAAGCCCAACCAGCTGAGTCTTTCTTGTCGTCAAACTGCGGGCCAGCATGTTGGGGCTGTAGCCCAACTCTGCCGAGGCTCTTTCGACCTTGCTGCGCGTTTTTGGTGAGACAGAGGCCCCTTCGGTAAACGTCCGCGATACGGCGGCACGCGATACGCCCGCCAGTTCGGCCACTTCTTTTAGCGTAATCGCCATTCCGTCCTGACCTGCTGCATCTCAGTCGTCAAACCAGTCTAGGGGACCCCGCCATCGTTGTCATTGCACATGTGAGCCGGGGCTCGCTTGTGTCTTACTGCAAACTCCAGACGGCTTGTCCTCCCAGCAGGGTCGTCAGCACCTTGGTTTCGGCGATCTCCTGTGGGAGGCAGGCATAGATGTTGCGGTCAAGGATGATCAGATCGGCCCATTTGCCAGGCGAGAGCGACCCTGTGTCGGCGGCCCGCCAGCCTGCGGCAGCCGCATTGATCGTATAGCCCTCGATACACTCGGCCAGCGTCAATCGTTGCTCGGGCAGGAAAGGCGGCACAGTTTCATGCTGGCCGGCCGGTTGGCGGGTCAGCGCGGTTGCGATGATTTCGAACGGATTGAGCGTCGATACCGTCCAGTCGCTCGACAGGGCCAGCAAGGCGCCGGCATCCCGCAGCGCGCGGAAAGCGTAGATCCACTTGCCCCGCCGCTCTCCCACCAAGGGCAGGGCGGACACGGTAACCGCAGGTTCGGCGCAGGCCCAGAGGGGCTGTATGTTTGCAACAACGCCAAGTTCGGCGAAGCGCGGCACATCGGCGGGGTCAATGAATTGGACATGCGCGATCTGGTGAAGCGATGGCCATGGCTGATTTGCCGAGCGTGCCGCCTCGAACCCGTCAAGTGCCGCACGCACCGCCATGTCACCAATGCAGTGGACATGGATCTGGTAGCGCAGAGCGTCGAAGGCCGTGAACATGTCTCTGATCTGTTCGCGGCCAAACATCAGCGGCGCATTGCCGCCTTCGGCATCGACATAGTCCTCGATCATCGCCGCGGTGCGGTTCTCGATCACCCCGTCCAGGAAAAATTTTACGGAATGCACCCGGAACATCGGCATCTGTGAGGCGCGGCGGATCGCCTCGACCCGCGCAACGGCTGCTTCTGTTGTCTCGGCGGCATCGACACGAACAGTGGCCAGCACGCGCGCAGTCAACGCGTTCCGTTCGGCCATACCACGGTAGATGCGGGCGAATTCACTGTCGATCGAGGCGTCCAGCACGCCGGTGATCCCATGCTGGTTGGCGTGTCGAAGTGCAAAGGCAATGCCGTCAGTATAGTCCTGATCGGTGATTGCAGGCATTTTGTCCCGCGCCCAGGTGACGGCGCGTTCGTGCAGCATTCCGGTCGGTCTGCCGTCCTGTCCCTTGGGAAAATGGCCGTTTTTCGGGTCGGGCGTCGTCGAAGTCAGGCCCATGACTTCCATCGCGCAAGTGTTGACACAGCCATTGTGGCCGTCCGATGCCAGCATGATGCACGGCCTGTCCGAGACAGCGCGATCAAGGACTGCCGCACTCATGTTGTGATCGCCGATGATCCCGGAGTCGTAGAATGCGCCCTCGACCCAGGGGCGGTCATGTCTTGCGGCAAAGGCCATGAGGAGGCTCACGATTTCTTCAGGACTGCGCGCCATGGACAGATCGACACTGGCGGCGTGGTGCTGACCGCCCTCGATCACGTGCAGATGGGTGTCGTGAAATCCGGGCAGGACAAGGCGCCCCGCGCCGTCGATCACCTGTGTGTCCGGGCCTGCCAGCGCCGTTATCTCTTCCGTCGTCCCCAAGGCGCGAATTCGTCCTCCGGCTATCGCAAGACCTTGAACGCGCGGGGAATGCACATCCATCGTGCGGATGTCCGCGTTGATCAGTATCGCGTCAGGAGCAGACATGCAGGTGCAACCTCTTTGCTGGGCGTGGCGGGAATTCCGGGTAACCCAGCCATATGCAAAAGGGGGCTTTCATCTGCGGCGTGTCAAGTTTCTCGTTCGTGTCACCGGATCGCGATGATGTCCGACGGTGCCGGTCAATCCACCTGGTTGTCCTCAAGGTAGTCGCGGTTCATCGCAATACCCAGCCCTGGCGACGGGTCAAGCTTGAGACTGCCGTTGGAATTATCCAGCGGCTTTTCCATCAACACGTCGTACTTGTGCAGATTCCATTCCGAGGTTTCCAGCTTGTAGAAATTTGGCACCGTCATCATGACCTGCGCCCCGGCGACCACGTTGATCGGTCCTGCGGCGTCGTGCGGCGAAACCGGGATGTAATACGCCTCGCACAGGGCCGAGATCTTTTTCAACTCGGTAATGCCACCGGTCCAGGTCACATCGGGCATGATGTAGTCGGCCAGCCGGTTTTCCAGGATCGGCACGAAATCCCACTTGGTGTGGCCACGTTCGCCCCACGAGATCGCGGCATTGACCTTTTCGCGCACCTGTTTCAGCGCCATGAAGCTTTCGGGCGGGACCGGCTCTTCGAACCAGTCGATTTGTCCGGCATCCTCCAGAGAACGACACAGCCGGATCGCGGTCGGCACGTCAAAGCGACCATGGGCGTCGATCAGAATCTCGATATCCGGGCCGGCTGTTTCGCGGATCAGCGCGGTCAGTTCAGCGGCCTCGCGCTCGTCCTTCTTGGTCATCGAGCCGTCAAGGTAGCCGTCGGTCATTTCGCCGCCGCCGCGCTGATAGGGAAACGGGTCGAATTTGAGCGCAGTATGGCCCGAGGCCACGATGTCCTTGATTTCGGCCACCACGCCCGCTTTGGTGGCAAATTTGCGTTGGTCCGGATGAGTGTAAAGGGCAATTTCGTTGCGGACCTTGCCGCCGAGCAATTCGTAGATCGGTTGGCCCAGCGCCTTGCCACGGATGTCCCACAGCGCGATGTCGATGGCGCTGACGCATTCCACGGCGGCACCGCGACTGCCCATATAGGTAAAGCTGCGAAACATCTTGTGCCACAACCGTTCGATATCCGCCGGGTTCTCACCGACCAGGATCGCGCCGATCTGCTGCAACATCGCCCGCAGCGCGCGGTTGGCGAGCTTTGTGGTCGTGGTGATCTCACCCCAGCCCGAGATGCCCTCGTCGGTCGCGACTTCGACGAACAGAAATTCGCCCCAGTAGGAACTGGTGGACTTGATCAGCCAGGGGGTTACTCCGATGATCTTCATTTGCGCATGAACTCCTGTTCCGCAGTTGGGTTCTGCGACCATCTGCCGGCCTTGGCGACGTCAAATGCCCGCATCTGTTCGAGGATGTGCCGCCCTGAGCCTTCGACATGGCGGGCGATGGTTTCGGCGGCCTTGTCGGCGTCCTGGTCCTTGGTCAGCTGGATCAGTTCGCGGTGTTCGCGGATCACTGTTGCGCGCCGGGCCAGTGTGAAATTGTAGCGACGGCTGACCGCGCGCAGAACTTCGCGGTGTTTCCACCAGAGTTCGGCGACGTGTTTGTTGTAGTGGCGCCGGTACATGACGGTGTGGAACGCCGTGTCAAGTTCGCTGTGGCGCAACGGGTCGGCAAAGTTGTTCTCTTCGATAAGGTTTTGCAGGTGTTCCAGCTCTGCGATGTCCTGTTCGGTGGCCATGCCAATGAACCAGCGGGTCAGCGCGGGCTCCAGCAGCACGCCGATCTCGTAGATATCGCGGACGAAATCGTGATCAATCGGCGTGACCCTTGCCCCCCGGTTCTGCGCGAAGGTGACGTAACCCTCGCCCCGCAAAAGCTGCAGCGCCTCACGCACCGGGTTGGTCGACGTGCCGTGACGTTTTGCCAGATCTGCCGCGACGAGCCGTTCATTCGGTTTCAGACGACCTTCGATGATGTCGTCGCGAATCAGCTGATAGACCGTGCCGCCCTCGCTGGTCGCATCGACGGTGCGAATGCCGTTCGGCGGTTTCGCTTTGAATTCTTCGTCCGGGCCCAACCTGAAATCACTCCTTTGCAGCCAGAAGATGCCGACACCAATCAAGTGCTACTCGCTCCAAACAGTGTACGATCAAACCGGATTGACACGCAATCCTAACTCTGTGATGTTTTTCTCTCAACCTGAGGAAGGCCCGAAAAGAGGCCCTAGCCTACAGCCAAGGAGCAATCGCCCACTTTCGGGCTGGATGTGACGGGAGGAGTTCCAAGATGAGAAATATGCTCGGCAGCACCGCTATGCGCGGTGCGGTGGTTTCTGCAATGGTGTTGAGTTTGACGGCAACGCCGCTGCTGGCGGACGGCGTGGATCTATCCAAGTGGTCACCGGAATATGTGCGTTCGATCGCCGGCACGGAAGATTTCGATACGGTGGCGCATTGCAATACCGTGACGCCGACCGACTACAAAGGCCATCTGACGTTCTGGTATCAAGGTGTGTTCGAGGGTGATCCCGACTTGCTGCGGCAGTATTACAAGGATTTCTTCGACACATTCCGTGCGACTTATCCGAATATCCAGCTTGAAGAACAGGCACTTACCTATAACGACCTGCTTGACAAGTTCCGCACGGCGCTGCTGGGCAATGCGGCGCCGATGGCGGTCCGTCTGCAAATCCTGGGTGGCACCGAGTTTGCGGCGAAAGGCTATCTTCAGCCGCTGAAGCCCGAGGACGTCGGCTATGCGACAAGCGACTTCTGGGCCGGTGCGATGAAAGCCGTGACCTGGGAAGGCACGACTTACGGCATTCCGACCAACAACGAGACGATGGCGCTGATCTGGAACGCCGATATCTTCAAACGTGCCGGGCTTGATCCTGACCATGCGCCGGCAACCTGGGACGATGTCGTCGCCTATTCCAAGCAGATCCACGACAAGCTGGGGATTGCCGGCTACGGCCTTGTCGCCCGCAAGAACGCCGGCAACACGCCCTACCGCTTCATGCCCCAGTTGTGGAGCCTTGGGGGCGGCGTCTTCGACGAGGCCGATGCCAGCCCGACCTATGGCGAAGTGCGGCTGAACAGCGCCGCAAGCAAGCACGCGCTGGAATTGTCCTATGACATGTATGTCCGCGACAAATCTGTGCCGGTGTCGGCCCTGACCAACCAGCAGGCCGACAACCAGCCCCTGTTCGTCGCAGGTCAGCTTGGCATGATGATTTCGCACCCGTCCGACTATAACGTCATGTTGGATCTGCAGAAAAAAGCGACGGGCGACGACGTCGAAAAGGCGCAGACCGTCATCGACAACATGCGCTATGGCCTGATCCCGACCGGCCCTGACGGCAAGCGGGCGGTCGTGTTCGGCGGCTCCAATATCCACATCCTGAAGCCGGAATATGTCGAAGGCGGCGTGGTCGACGAGGCAGCGGCCAAGGCGCTGATCTGCTTCTGGACCAGCCCGGAATGGTCGCTGAAGATGGCCTATGCCGGGTCCAATCCTGGCAATCTGAACGGGTTCAAGACCAAGTGGATGAAAGAGCGTCTGGACTCGATCAAGTTCCTCGATGTCACGACCTCGATGCTGCCCTACGGCATTCCGTTCCCGGCGCTGCCGCAAGCCCCCGAGATCATGAACATCATCATCCCGGACATGCTGCAGAATGCCCTGACCGGAACCATGACGGTGGATGAGGCCGCTGACGATGCCGCCGCTAAGGTCACCAAACTGATGGCCGGCGGCGGACTTTAAGCCCGGTTTGTCACAACACGGGTCGGCAGCCTTGGCTTTGCCGACCCGGATTACCCTCTGAGACAAGGGCCTGCCAGAGATGACCAATGGAACAGTCGGGGTGACGTCCGATCGCCGGACGCGGGCCGTAACGCCGGGGCTTTTACGGCAGATGTGGGCGCACTGGACCGATTATCTCTATGTGTTGCCGGCCATCGTGGTCATGCTGATCGTGATCGCCTATCCGATCTATTACACGGTTGATCTGTCTTTCTACAAAACGCCGCCGGGACTTCAGCTGAAAGACCGGACCTTTATCGGTGTCGACAACTACACCGCCATCCTGAGCAGCCCCGTGGTCTGGCGTGTCACGCTCAACACGATGATCTGGACCCTGGCCTCCACCTTCTTCTCGTTCGCACTGGGGTTCGCCTCGGCGCTTGGGTTGCACCGCGACTTTATCGGGCGCGGCATCTTGCGTGCGATCCTGATCATCCCGTGGGTGATCAGTGCCGTCGCCGCCTCCTATATCTGGAAATGGATCTATCATTCCGATTTCGGCATCATCGGCGCCGTGCTGGTGGAAAGCGGGATCACCAGCCATCCGCCCAACTTCATCGACAACGTCAACACGGTCTTGCCGTCGCTGATCGTGGTCAACGTCTGGCGCGAGTTTCCCTTTGCCATGATCATGATGATGGCCGGATTGCAAACCGTACCCGAACAGTTGCTGCGTGCCGCACAGGTTGACGGCGCCTCGCCCTGGCAGCAGTTCTGGCATGTCACCTTTCCGCATCTGAGCGGAGTGTCCACGGTGACGATTCTGTTGCTGGCCGTGGCGAATTTCAATTCCTTCATCATTCCCTGGATCATGACAGGTGGTGGCCCCTCCAATGCTTCCCACATCTGGATCACCCACATCTATGAACTTGCGTTCGGGCGACAGCTGTGGGGCGTGGCCTCGGCCTATTCCGTGCTGTTGTTCGTGGTCACGATGTCACTCGGTTATTTCTACGTGCGCGCGCTGAGCCGCGGCGAACGCAAGGAGGACAAGGCATGAGCAGCCAGGCACCGATTTCACCATCGCGGCGCAGGCGCGTGGATGGTTGGCGTTGGACAGGCCGGATTTTCCTGGTGTTCATGCTGCTTTACACAGCTTTGCCGATGGTCTGGATGTTGCTGACATCGATCAAGTCCGGCTTTGCTGCCATGGCGTTTCCGCCCGAGTGGTGGCCGAACGAGCCGACGCTGGCCAGTTACCAAAAGCTGCTCGACCCGCAAAACAGCGTCGGGCATGACTTTCTGCGATTTTTCTGGAACAGCATCTTCGTCTCGACCCTGACCACGATCCTCGCGGTTCTGGTCGCAGTGCCCGCCGCCTATGCCTTTTCGCGCTTCAGTTTTCCGGGCCGGCAGTTCCTGTTCTTTTCGGTGCTTTTGCGCAACATGTTTCCTGCCGTGATTTTCCTGGTGCCGCTCTTCATCCTCATGCGGTTTCTGGGGCTGGTGAACACTCATGGTTCGCTGGTTCTGACGTACCTGACCTTTGGATTGCCGCTGGCGATCTGGCTGCTCAAGGGGTTTTACGACAACATCCCGATCCAGTTGGAACAGGCGGCGCGGATTGACGGCGCGACACGGCTGAAGGCCTTTGTCCTGATCGTGATGCCGCTGTCGGTTCCGGGCATCATCGCGACGGCGATCTATTCGTTCATCGGGGCATGGAACGAATATATCTATGCCTATACCTTTCTGTCCAAGAACGAACAGCTGACCCTGCCGGTCGGCATCCAGCGGTTCTTTTCAGAGAACTCCACCGATTTTCCGGGGCTCATGGCGGCCAGCTTCATGATGAGCGTCCCGGTCGTCGTGCTGTTCTTGGTGCTGCAGCGCTATTTCGTCCGCGCGCTCACCGAAGGCGCAGTCAAACACTAGGAATCAGATTTCATGGCGCAGGTCGTACTCAAGAATCTCGAAAAGACTTATGGCGCGGCTTACGCGGTCAAGGATGTCTCGCTGACCGTCGGCGATGGCGAATTCGTGGCGCTGGTTGGCCCTTCAGGCTGCGGCAAGACGACAACCCTGAACCTGGTCGCCGGGCTTATCCCGATCACCAGTGGCGACATCGTCATCGGGGACCGCGTGGTCAATGACCTTGACCCCAAGGACCGGGACATCGCGATGGTGTTCCAGAATTACGCGCTTTATCCCAACAAGTCGGTCTACAAGAACCTGGCCTTTCCCTTGCAGATGCGCCGGCTGGCAAAGCTGGACATCGACCAGAAGGTGCGCGAGGCCGCGCGCATGCTGGATATCACCCACCTCTTGGAGCGCCGCCCGCGCGAACTGTCGGGCGGCCAGCAGCAACGGGTTGCCCTGGGCCGTGCCCTGGTCCGCGATCCAGCCGTTTTCCTGATGGACGAACCCCTGTCCAACCTTGACGCCAAACTGCGCGTGCAGATGCGATCCGAAATCAAGCGCTTCCACCAGGATTTTGACGCCACCATCATCTACGTCACCCATGACCAGCTAGAGGCGGTCACGATGGCCGACAAGATGGCGGTGATGGATGGTGGCCATTTGCAGCAATACGACACGCCCGCGCAGGTTTTCGCAAATCCGGTGAACCTGTTCGTGGCCAGCTTTATCGGCAGCCCGGCGATGAGCCTTGTCCCGCTGGAGGTAACAACCACAGGCGGGCGCACAGCGCTGTCCAGCGCCGAGGGTTGGACCCTTGTCCTGTCGGACCAGAATGCGCGCCGGGTGCAAAAGGCGGTATCACGAAAGGTCGTGATGGGCGCACGGCATTCGACGATCCGCCTGCACAAGTCGCCGGTCGACAACAGCGTGCCGTCAAAAGTCTATACCGTTGAACCGACCGGGGACGTCACCTTCGTGCAGGTGCTGCTGTCGGGTGCGATCGTCAACATCAGCCTGGCACCGACACTGACCTTCCAGCCCGACGAACCGGTATGGCTCGAATTCGATCAGGAGCGTATGCACTTTTTCGACGGAGAGACCGAAATGGGATTGCGGGACTGATCGTGGACTCAACACTCCGCATCACGGCGATCAAGGCGTACCCGGTATGGGTCGGCATCCGCAATCAGCTGATCGTCAAGGTAGAAACCGATCAGGGTATCCATGGCTGGGGGGAAAGTGGTCTTTCGTCGCGCGAATTGGCCGTGGTCGGCGCCATCGAACATTACAGCGCCTTTCTGATCGGCCAGAATGCGATGCAGATCGGGCGCATCTGGCAGGAAATGTATCGCAGCCAATATTTCGAAGGCGGCCGCGTGTTGCAGGCCGCAATCTCGGCAATCGACATTGCGCTGCATGACATCAAGGGCAAGGCGCTGGGAGTGCCGGTCTATGAATTGCTCGGCGGCAAGCAGCGCGATCTTGTCCCGACCTTCGCGACGGCCCGGGCAGAAGCCGCGGGTCCTGAGGTCGTCGAGCAGGTCATCGAGTTGAAGGCACAGGGTTGGGACGCGATCCGTCTCATCCCGGCCGGCCAGCGGTCAGACCGGGTCTACGAGCCGCGCGAAAGCCTTGCCGAAACCGCCAAATGGACCATCAGATGCCGGGAGGCGCTTGGCGACGCCGCGGTGCTTGGCGTCGACTTCCATCACCGGCTGAGCGTCGCCGAGGCGGCCAGTTTCTGTCAGAAAATGCCGCGCGGAACCCTCGACTTTCTGGAAGAGCCGATCCGCGATGAAACACCTGGTGCTTACGCGGCCTTGCGAAAGCTGACCGATGTGCCTTTTGCCATCGGCGAAGAGTTTTCCTCCAAATGGCAGTTCCTGCCCTATATCGAGGGCGATCTGACCCAGTTCAACCGCATCGACATCTGCAACGTCGGCGGGCTGACCGAGGCCATGAAGGTCGCCGGATGGACCGAAGCGCATTACATCGACATGATGCCGCACAATCCCCTGGGGCCGATCTGCACGGCCGCGACGGTTCATTTCGCGGCCGCCGTTGCGAACTTTGCCTGGCTTGAGACAAGAGCTTCGCCGGGCGAGCTTTACCACGGCTTTGACAATCCGGAATTCTTCCCCGGTCTGCTGACGCTTGAGGGCGCGCATTACCGGGTCAGCGACAAGCCGGGGCTTGGAGTGGATGTCAACGAAGAGCTGATCGCAAGGCAATCATTCCGACCGTGGGAAGCGCCCCATCTCGTCCGCAATGACGGGTCTGTCACCAACTGGTAGAGGGTCGGACAATTGACAGCACGCGCGCGAACAGAACCCAGGCCGATCGTCGAGTTCCACAGGACCCAGCGCGACGGTTGGTCAACCATCCTCACCGAAAGGCGCGACATCCTTCACGCCGGCTCTATCTACACGCCCGGCATAGATCTCGACGCGGCGGTGGCACGCGCGCCCCAACCTCCGGGCCTGACCCGGTTTCAATGACCGGCATGTCTGCGCCAGTCGCCCCTTTTTTCGCAACCCTTGGCATAAGGAAATAACGACATGGACATCCGCGGGATAAATCGTCCGCCGAAGGACCTGGTGGAACGGGTACGCCTGGTGGGCGCGGCGACGGCCAGTGCCACGCTGGCGCATATGGGGATACGAAACTGCTTCATCGAGGGACCGGTCGCCTATACGCCGGGCAAATGTGTCGCCGGCCCGGCAGTGACGCTGCTGATGATGCCCAAGCGAGAGGACCTGTTCGGCGAGGGCGAATACGCCGATGTCGAAAAGCAGTTGCACCGACATGTGCTTTATCAGGTCGAAGCCGGGGACATGGTGGTGGTCGATGCCCGCGGCGACATGACTTCGGGCATCTTCGGCGACATGATGTCCACCTATTTCAAGGGAAAGAAAGGCGCCGGGATGGTGATTGACGGCTGCGTCCGTGACTGGTCCAAGATCCAGCCGCTGGACATCCCGATGTGGATCAGAGGCGTTACACCCAATTTCCATGCGCAAACCAACCTGATGCCCCTCGCTGTCAACGTTCCGGTGGCCTGTGGTGGTGTCACGGTGATCCCGGGCGATATCATCGTGGCCGACGATGACGGCGCAGTTTGCGTTCCGGTCGCCCTCGCCGAACAGATGATCGAAAAGGCCCACAAGGATCACGGCTGGGAAGATTTCTCGAAAGAACAGTTGTTGGCCGGCGGTTCGCTGCAACGCTACTACCCGCTGCACCAGGACGCCTGGCTGGAATATGAGGCCTGGCTGGCAAAGCGCGGCGGCTAAGGGTTGCGGCTTGATCGGCGCAAGCAAAGCGCCGCCCATCCACCTTTGCAAAGTCATGCCTGTCTGAACTGACAAGGTGTCATGGCGTCCGTGAACAGTAACCTCGGACCGGCGCCAGCCCTTGTGCATTCGCGACGCTCCCAATGCCGATGCGATCCGCAGCACTGCCGCAACGAACGGCTTGCCGGCCATGCAGATCACCGAATTCCGGGGGCTGGGACCTATTTCCACATGTAGGTGAAGGTCGCTGCCGGCCTCTTCTGGAACAGGGCAACACCGACCGAAATGGGGTTTGCCGGTGATGCCGATGCCGGCCAGTGCATTCGGCGCAGCGCATCCATATTCTCACAGCCCGTTGGCCGCGAGCAGTGCCGCCACATCGTCGTTGTCGAACGGGAAGGACAGAATCGAGTGCCCTTGACCAGCCACTGCCTCATTGACCAAAACGGATTTGCCGCCGTCGGCCTGCACGCGCGGCCAAAGTGGCGAGGTTGCAAAGACATGCGCCGCCGCTTCGACAAAGGCCGCGGCGACCTTGCCTTCCGGGATCGACTCCGCAGCCTCAGCCAAATTTGCGGCCACGACGATTCGAGCGTCGGGCCGAAGATCCCGGATGATCATTCCGATATCTTGCGCGACAACAATCTCACGCAACACAAGGACATAGATTTCGCGTTCATTACCTTTGCGCCCGTTTTCGTCAGGCACATTCTCTTCTGGCATAGTTGACCCCTAAAACACTATCACTCGTTGTGCAGCCTTTCCAAAAGGTCCGCTTTAAACTGCGACATAGGGGAGTGTCCAAAGTGCCCATTCAGTGTGACACCTGTCCGCTCCGGAAATGCGAGTATTTTGTTGCCATGACCGAGCAAGAGCTTTCGTTCATGCGGCGGTTCAAGAATGGCGAGCTGGCGGTCGATGCGGGAACCACAGTGTTGATGGAAGGCTACAATAGTCCGCATGTTTTCACGGTGCTGACCGGGATGGGCATCCGCTACAAGACGCTGGAAAATGGCGAGCGGCAGGTGATCAATTTCCTGTTCCCGGGCGATTTCATGGGCCTCCAGGCCGGGATGATGGGCGAGATGAAACATTCGGTCCAAGCGAGCACGCCAATGGTGCTCTGCGTCTTCGAACGCGCGGCATTGTGGGAAATGTTCCGGTCCCACCCGGAGCGCGCCTATGATTTGACCTGGATCGCAGCGGTTGAAGAGCATTTTCTGGGTGAGACGCTGACCGCCGTCGGCCAGCGGACCGCAGGCCAGAGGATCGCCTGGGCCATTTTGCGGATTCACCATCGGCTGCGCGCGGTCGGGTTGGAAAAGGCTGGGGTGGTTCCCCATGGCTTTCGACAGCAGGATTTGGCGGATGCCTTGGGTTTGTCGCTGGTTCACACCAACAAGACGCTGATGCATCTGCGTGAGGCCGGGCTGGCCAATTGGAGCGCTGGGTATCTTGAGATCGAGGACCGGGTGAAACTGGCGGCGTTTGCCGGATCGCCGCCCGAACCTTTGGACAAGCGCCCCCTGATGTGAACGCCGCTCGGGCTGCTTCATCGATCTTAGCGGCGCCCCCTACCAGCCGACCGCCCGCAGTCCGGTTCCCTCAACGCCCCGATCTCTTCCATCAGAAGCACGGCCCCATGCAACCCAACAGACTGCCGGGGCCGGGAACGGACGCCGCTCGTCCTTCGCGAGGTCCCCGCCAGAGACCAGTGTAAGACCCGTTCAGATTGCATACGGTCCGCATCTGGCCCAATTGTCTTGACGAAGCGGAAGGTGAAGCGCAGCGTTGGGCAAAACCGGTGGTATGGATCGTCCAGAGAATTGATGCGGAGATTTGTGGTATGCCGTTAAGGGCAGTTTTCGTTGCTATCTTGTGCACATTCTGTTGGGGCACAGCGTGCATTGCAGAAAGCAAAGCCGATCCGGATCTGGAATTGGCACTGCAGCTGGCGTCCTTGCTGCAATCAGCACGATCTGTGGTGGCATCCGAACAAGCTCATATCAACGACGCCAGTCTTGCCGACAAGGGCCTGTCGGGGGACGTCGTTCTGGCCCGGGCAACGGCGGAATATCTGAAGAAGACGGGGACAGACCTGGCCGCGATCTCCCCCGATTCCGTCAACGGCAAGCTGCTGGCCGCGATGAGTGGGGCCGTACGGCAGGTGATGGATGAGAATGCGGCATCCATCAATCACCCGGGCATCGGCTTCAAGGGTTTTGTTCCGGCAGTCTTTGCACGTCTGGTCAACGAGCATTTCGGCCTTGCCGCAGGCGACGCCGCGACGATCAAGGTGACAGCGCCGCTGGATCTGGTGCGCAACCGCAGGGCCCGGCCCGATGCGTGGGAGGCAGCAGTGATCAACGACCACCTGATGTCACCCGACTGGGCCAAGGGCGAAGTTTACTCCGAGCTGACCGAAGTGAACGGCCGCAAGGCCTTTCGCGCTATGGTGCCAGAATATTACGGCGAGGGCTGTCTGGCCTGCCACGGCGCACCCAAGGGCGAAATCGACATCACAGGCTACCCCAAGGAGGGGGGCAAGCTGGGTGATCTGGGCGGTGTCATCAGCATAACGCTATTCCAGTGATGCCGGCCGCTTAGCCTGACATGCTCAGCCGTCTTTCCATCTTTGCCAAACTGGCGATTCTTGCAATTGTTCTGCTTGGGGTGATCATCGCCTCGAACGCCTATCTGGCGGCCCGCTTGTCCGACAACAAACGCGCGATTGCCGCCGAAGTGCAGGTCGTCACCCAGTTGCGTCAGGCCTATTCGGCAGCGACAAAGTTCGGTGATCTGAAATACTGGCTGTCGGATCTGGCAGTCAGCCTGTTGATGCTGTCGGAAAACAACGCCAATGCGGCCCATGATGCCCTCTTGGCCGATCTGAAGGTGCTTGAGCCATTGGCCCCTGATGCCGTGGCCCATATCCGCAAGGAGGTCGCGGCGCTGATGGACCTGTCGTTCCAGGCGGTCGATGCCTATTCCAACGATCAACGGGTGCTGGGAAATTCGCTGGTGGCCCAGGGACAGGCCCATATCCGTGCGGTCGACGCCGAGCTCAGCGGACTGGTCAGCCGGCTGGAATCGCAAGCGGTGCTGCAAGGCAGTGGAGCGTTGGCTGCGGCAGAGGGTGCGGTGGGCCGGGCGACGCAGATTTCGATTGCGGCCGGACTGGGTGGCATTCTGCTGACCCTGCTGATCATCGGCTCGATCACCCGGCCGCTGCGCCGGGCCGTGGGGGCGATGCAGGCACTGTCGGCGGGTGACTTGTCGGCGCCGATCCCGCAAGGCGGCACCGACGAAATCGGCACCATAAACCAGACGCTGGTCCTGTTCCGCGACAGTCTGATCGAACGCGAACGACTGGCCGCCCGTCAGCTTGCCGCCGAGAAAAGCCTGCAAAAATCGCAAACCCAACTGACCGAGGCGATCGAGGCCGTTTCCGAAGGCTTTGCGCTGTTTGACGCTGACGACCGGCTGGTGATCTGCAACAGCCGCTTTCGCGAGATGTACCACGCCCTTGACCTGACCATCGCGCCCGGCATCAGTTTTTCACAACTCGCGGGCGCGCTGGCTGCCTCTCGGCTGATCGCGGCGGGGGATGACACCTGGCTCTCGGCGCGGCTGGCGCGTCACCGGGCGCCGGAAAAGCCGTTTGATCAGGAACGCAGCGACGGCACCTGGATCAGGATCAGCGAGCGACGCACCGAGGATGGCGGGGTCGTGGGGGTCTATTCCGATATCACGGACGCGCGTGCACGTGAGGCGCGTCTTGGCGAGTTGGTAAACAGTCTGGCCGAGGCCCGCGACGAGGCAATGCGCGCCACCACCGCCAAGAGCCAGTTTCTCGCCAGCATGAGCCACGAAATCCGCACGCCGATGAATGGCATAATCGGGATGAGCAACCTGTTGCTTCACACCGAACTTTTGGGCGAACAGGCCGATTTTGCCCGCACCATCAATGACAGCGCCGAAAGCCTTCTGACCATCCTGAACGACATCCTCGACTTTTCCAAAGTCGAAGCGGGCAAGCTGGACTTGGAGCGGGCACCCTTCGACCTGCGGGAATGCGTCGAAGGTGCCCTGGACCTTGTCGCCATGGTGGCGGGCAAGAAGGGCCTTGATCTGGCGTATTTCATTGACCCCAAAGTGCCGGCCCGGGTGATTTCCGACGCCACGCGGATGCGGCAGGTCCTGTTGAACCTGCTGAACAACGCCATCAAATTCACCGAAAAGGGCGAGGTTGTGCTGACCATCGGGGCCAGCGCTGCCGAAGGTGGCCATTGCAGAGTGACCTTTGCGGTGCGTGATACCGGCATCGGCATTCCGCCCGACCGACAGGCGCATCTTTTCCAATCCTTCACCCAGGCCGACGCATCAACCACGCGGCGCTTTGGCGGCACGGGTCTGGGTCTGGCGATCAGCCAGCGGCTGATTGGTCTGATGGGCGGGCAGATCAGCATCGACAGCGAGGCAGGCAAGGGGTCCACCTTCAGCTTCGGGCTCGATCTGCAGGTCGCCCCTGACATCCCCGTTGTCCAGATGGCCGACCTGCGGCCCGATCTGAAAGAAAGCCGGATCCTGATCGTCGACGACAACGAGACCAATCGCAAGATCCTGTCGCGGCAGGCGGAGATCTGGTCGATGATCCCGACGGCGGTCGCCTCACCCGCCGAGGCCATCACCGTCCTGAACGACAAACGCTTTGACGTGGCAATTCTGGACATGCACATGCCCGACATGAACGGCGTGCAACTTGCCACCCATATCCGCAGCCAGACCGCCCTTGCCAACCTGCCGCTGATCCTGCTGTCATCGCTCGGCCAATCCGCCGAACACGATCAAGATGCACTGAAACAAGCCGGATTTGCCGATGTGCTGGCCAAGCCGGTCAAACCCTCGGCGCTGCTGAATGCCCTGATGACCATAGCCTCGGGCGAACCAGTCCGGGTGTTGCAGCGCAAGGTCACGCAGAAAAACCAATTCGATGACAGCTTTGCACAAGAGATCCCCGCCCGCATCCTGTTGGCCGATGACCATCCGACCAACCAGAAATTGGGCCGCATGATCCTGAAACGGCTTGGCTATGCCGCAGATATTGCGGCCAGCGGCGTCGAGGTCTTGCAAGCGCTGGACCGTCAGCCCTATGACTTGATCCTGATGGATATCGAGATGCCGGAAATGGACGGCGTCACGGCAACACGCCGCATCCACGAACTCTACCCCGCCGAAGCCCGCCCCAAGATCATCGCTGTGACCGCCAATGCCATGGCAGGCGACCGCGAGCGGTTCATCGCGACGGGAATGAGCGAATATGTCAGCAAACCCATCCGCGTCGAGACGCTGGTTCAAGCGATCCGAACCGTGCTTGCCGCAGGCCCCAAATCCCAGGAGGTGGCAATGCCAGACGAAATTCCGGAATTCGACGACAAGGCGCTTGACCGGCTGCTGGAGATGATTGGCGGCGATCGTGACGCGTTGAAGGACCTTGTGCAAAGCTTTCTGGATGAAGGCCCCGCGCTGGTTGACCGAATGATCACGGCCGTCGCGGGTCACGACAGCGACATGCTGCGCAAGGCGGCCCACACGCTGAAAGGCAGCGCCCGCGATTTCGGGGCGGCGCATCTCGGCAACTTGTGCAGCGATCTCGAAAAGCTGGGGCGCGCGGATGATATGGCGGGAGCGGCGGACAAGGTCGCGCGCGCCAAGGTCGCCTACGCGCGGGCCGAGGATAGATTAAAACAGAGTCTGGCAGCCTGACCGGGCGAAGCTGGTGATGGTGCGGGGGGAAGAATGAACGGGGCTCAAACAGTACTTGTGGTCGATGATCACAGGCCGAACCGGCTTAAAATGTCGTTGGCTGTCAAGAATTTAGGCCACATGGTCGAGGAAGCGCCCGATGGTCAGGCGGCGCTATCGCGACTGGCGAACGGCGGCATCGACATGGTGCTTCTGGATATTGTCATGCCTGAAATGGATGGCTTTGAAGTGCTGCGCAAGATGAAGGCCGATCCGTCCTTGCGGGAAATTCCGACGCTGGTGATTTCGTCGCTGGAAGAGATGACAGATGTCGTCAAGGCCATCGAACTTGGGGCCGATGACTTTCTGACGAAATCCTTCGATCCCATCCTACTGCGCGCCCGCGTCAACGCCGGGCTGGAGCGCAAGCGTCTGCGCGACCAGGAGCTGGAATATCTGCGGCAGGTCGACCGTTTGGCCAACGCCTCCAGGATGGTCGAGGCCACCGGATTTGATCCGACACGCCTTGGCTTGCAGGACATCTCGACCCGCGATGATGCCCTGGGCGATCTCAGCCGGGTATTCGTCAGCATGGCCAGCGAGGTCTACCGGCGCGAACAGAATTTCCGCCAGACCATCAATTTGTTGAAGGGTGGCTTTCTGGTGCTGGGCATCGGGGCGCTCTGGGGTGTCACCCCGGCTTTGGCGCGGTCGGTCATGCTGGATGGGCTGAACCCGCTGGGCACCGTGTTCTGGACGCTTTGGGCCAGTGCCGTGACGATGCTTTGTATTGCGACTGCGACGCAAAAGTTTCCGAAAGTCGATTGGGCCAACATCAGGCGCTTCTTGTTGATCGGGATGGTGGGGACATTGCTGCCGCAGGTCATGTTCTTTGTGATTGCGCAAAACCTGCCTGCGATGATCATTTCGCTGATCCTCGCAGCGCAGTCCTTCATCATCTACGTCGTGGCGGCTGTGCTGGGTCTGGAAAGACCCAGTGCCCGGCGGTTCTGGGGCCTGTGTCTTGGTCTGGCCAGCATCGCCATGGTCATTCTGCCAGGGGCGCAAATGACCGGAATGGGCAGTTGGGTCTGGATCCTCGTCGCCATGTTCGTCCCCGCCTGCTATGCGGGAGAGACCCTGCTGCTGGAGGCGCTGCCCGGCGTGGATGACGAACCGATCGCCACCGCCACCGGGGTTCTGGTTGCCGCTGCCCTGCTGATGACACCGATCGCGGTCTTTTCCGGCGGCTTCATACCGATGGCCGAGATGATCTCCGGCTCTGGCTGGGCCTTTGGCCTGATCGGCTGCATCGGCGCGATCAGCACGGTTCTGATCGTCATCACCATCCGGTCGACCGGTTCGGTCTTTGCCGGTCAGATCGGCTATACCACCACCATCGGTGGCATTGTCTGGAGCATCATCCTGTTGAACGAACAGGTAACCCCATGGATCTGGGCCGCCATCATTTCGATGGTTTCCGGCGTCGCACTCGTGACACCGAAACAAGGGTCGGATGAAACACGATCAACCGCCGCGGATTCGGCAATTTGACCGGCGATCCCGTGCGCATTGGCCCTTCCGAAAAGACGTGACATCGCCTGCGGGCTGGTGACTCGCTAACCCAAAGGTCAGATTGACAGAGTGGATTGCGCAACCTTGGGTTTTGCAGCCCGGTCGGTCTGCGTCTGACCGTCATAGCCCCAATCGGTTCCCGGCAGTTCGTGGATGACCACATAGGTGGCCTCGGCAAGGCCGGGCACGACCTGACGCAGCGTGGCCATCGCCAACCGGATGAAATCGCGCTTTTCCGTCTCGGAGTTGGTGCCAGCGGTCACGAACACCTCAAGATGCGCCGTGGCATGGACCGCCACGGCCCCTATCGACCAGGCAGATGGCGCGGGCGCCAGCACCAGGACAGAGGTCAGATCATGGCGCTTGCGCAAGATGCTGGCTATCAGGTCGCTTAGGTCGGTCTGAAGACGGTCGATCGCGTGCTGCGCCGGTGCTGGCACAAGGCTAAGTCGGGCAAACGGCATGAGGATTCCTCCTTGGGGAAAGTCCGGTTGTGGATCGGTGTCGGACGTGTTGTGACGTGACATAGCGGCGGGTCCTGCCGCTTCAGAGCGACATTGCCGGTTCAGATAGCCGCTTGGCCAACAGGGCGGACAATCTGGAACCCTTGCGCTGGATGAAACGCTCCAGCAGGTCCGGGTAATCGGCAGTGACCGCCGATGCGATGGAAGGCCTCCGGGCAAGTGCGCCGCGCCACATCTGGACGCGCGGCAGGCCGGCGAAGATGCCGAAATCGGCAATGCGGTCGAAGGTGTCGCAATAGCGGAACACCGGGCCGAAGACGACATCGACCAGGCTTAGCCGCTCGCCCGCGAAATAGGGTCCGTCGCCCAATTCTGCATCCAACCGCATGAATTTACCACGCATGGCCAGGAGTTTGGCATTCAGCGTCTCGTCGTCAGCCGCAGAATAGAAACCCGCGATGTCATTGAGGATGGCCGAACCAAACTCGATCCAGGCCCGGTGTTGGGCACGTTCCAGCGGGTCTTGCGGATGCAGCGGATGCGGCTGGGTGTCTTCCAGATATTCCAGGATCACGGCGGATTCGAAGATCGGCACGTCATCGACCAGCAGGACTGGCGTTTTGCCAAGCGGTGATATGGCTAGAAACCAGTCAGGCTTGTTGGCGAGGTCGATATTGGTCCGCTCGAATGCCACGCCCTTTTCGGTCAGCGAAATCGCTGCGCGTTGCACATAGGGACAAAGCAGATGGCTGATCAGGTGCAGGGTCATGTGGGTTCTCCCGTGATGGATCTCTGATCCATATGCAGTTTCATGCGTGAGTTTCATGCGGAGTGGTGTCCTTGGGGTCGGTACAAGCCGGGTCGGCCGGATGACCGGAAAATGCGGTGCTTGACCGCTAATGTGAAATGCCGAGGTGGCATGATTTCCATAGCCATGTGACATTCGATGATAATCGCCGGTCGGCTTGGGTTATCCCCCACAAGCAAGGCAGCGCATTGATTGCTTCGATTGGCAGCAGAACGGCCCTCTGCGGCCGTGGTTCATCAGATCGAAAGTCCATCCTGCGACGCCAGCCGTTCTTTCAGGCGTTGGGCCGCGAAATCCACGAAGGCGCGCAGTTTCACCGGCAAGGCACCTTGGCCGTAATACACCAGACTGACCGGCGCGGCGGCGGGTTCGTGGGCGTTCAGAACGGTGACCAAATGGCCAAGGCGTTGGGCCGCGGCCATCTGATAGGACAGGACCCTTGTCAGCCCCAGGCCGGCGACGGCCGCATCAATGGCGGCCTCTGCGGTATTGACCATCAGTCGGGACCGGACCCTGACAGATTTCTGCAGCCCGTCCGGCCCGAAATCCCAGCGGTCCTGGTTGCCCAGACCGCTGAAGGTCACGCATTGGTGCTGACCAAGGTCTTCCGGCATAACCGGAGTTCCGTGCTGCGCCAGATAGGCCGGACTGGCGCAAACCACGCGCCGAACCGCCCCGACCTTGACGGCCATCAGGCTGCTGTCGCGCAACGCACCAATACGGAAGGCCAGATCGATGTGGTCATCCTGCATATGCAACAACCGGTCCGCCAAGGTCAGCCGGATATCAATCTGAGGATAGGTTTGCAGGAATTCGGTCACCACCGGCAGAACATGCAGCCGGCCGAAGACCAGGGGTGCAGTCACGATCAGGTCGCCCCGCACCGCAGAGAATGCGCCAGAGGCCGCCCGTTCCGCCTCAGCCACGTCTCCCAGAATTCGTTTGCAGGCCGCAACATACGACTGCCCCGCCTCGGTCAGCGTGACATGACGGTTGGAACGCACCAGCAGCCGCGCCCCCAGATGGCCCTCAAGATCCGCGATCTTCCGGCTGATGGTGGTCAACGGCACCCCAAGTTTGCGCCCCGCCGCCGACAGGTTGCCCGCCTCGACCACTTGCAAAAGGACGCCCATGGCTTCCAGTCGGTCCAAACCCCCGCCCTTCCATTTTTCGGAAATACACTCGCCGAATATAGCGGATACACGCAAGTAGTGAAAGGGAATACCTCTGTGTCACCGGGCCACGACGGTCCGCCTGATCATGGAGAAACTGATGAGCCGTATCGCCACCCCCGCCACAATCGCCGACGCCCCGCTCGCCGCACAGCCGTTGCTGGAAGCGGTCAAAAAACAGCTTGGCATCGTGCCGAACCTGTTCCGCGTCGTGTCCAACAGCCCGGCCGCTTTGGAAG
>JBDTQR010000057.1:0-23047 GCA_039932095.1 bacterium
GCAGGCGCAGTCGGTGGCGGTGCCGCGCGATCCGTCCTCGGCGGCATTTCCGGTCTGCGCGGCATTGGTGGTCGAAGGGTCCGACATTTTCGTGCCCGGGGTCAGCCAGAACCTGACGCGCAACGGGCTGTACCTGACTCTGGTCGAGATGGGTGCCGAGATCGAGTTCCAGAACCCGCGCACCGAGGGCGGCGAGCCGGTGGCGGACCTGCGGGTGCGGTTCAGCGGGGCGATGCACGGGGTGGAGGTGCCGCCCGAGCGCGCGCCGTCGATGATCGACGAATATCCGATCCTGTCGGTGGTCGCCGCCTGTGCCACCGGCAAGACCGTGATGCGCGGTATCAAGGAGTTGCGGGTCAAGGAAAGCGACCGGATCGACGCGATGGCGCGCGGGCTTGAGGCCTGCGGCGTCGCCATCGAGGAGGATGACAATACCCTGATCGTTCACGGCTTGGGCGCTGGTCAAGTGCCGGGCGGGGCAACTTGCGCGGTGCATCTGGACCACCGGATCGCGATGTCTTTTCTTGTGCTGGGGATGGCGGCGAAAAAGCCGGTTTCGGTCGACGACGCCTCGCCCATTGCGACCTCTTTTCCGATCTTCGAGGGCCTGATGGCCGCGCTAGGGGCAAGTCTGAGCCGAGACAACCTCTGAGAGATTTACGCTTCATTTCGGGGCAGGCCGCGCCTAGCATCCGGCCAGCGGGGAGTGTGATGCAGAGCAGATGGTATCTTTGGGCGTTGCCCGTGGTGACCTTGGCGGCCTTCGGGGTGCTGGCGCTGTGGTTCGAG
This sequence comes from bacterium, assembly GCA_039932095.1. Lineage (GTDB taxonomy): Bacteria > Pseudomonadota > Alphaproteobacteria > Rhodobacterales > Rhodobacteraceae > Stagnihabitans. The sequence goes on from JBDTQR010000057.1 coordinate 790, forward strand.
CCGCAGGTGCAGGCGGCGGCGGGTGGCTTGTTGCCGTTTGACCTGCGTGTCACCGGCTATTCGCTGGCCGAAGCGCGGGCGTTTCTGACCGCTCTGACCCCGGACGGACTGGCGCTGTATCAGGGGCCGGTGCGGGCCACTGACACGCTGGTGCCGATCCTGTGCACCCTGACCGTCTGTCTGCCGGTGCGATATTGGCACTGGGGCTGGACGCTGCCGGCGCTGACCTATGGTCTGCTGGATCTGGCCGAGAACTTGGCGGTGTCCATCCTGCTGAAAACCGGGCCAACGGTCGAAGCCGGGCCGGTGATGATCGCCTCGACCTTGACGATGGCGAAATTCGCGGCATTTGCGGTCGCCGCGTTGATTGCGCTTTGGGGGCTGTGGCAGGCGCGTCGATGGCAGAGGTGATTGGGCGGTGGGATGATGTCTTTGGGCCCTCGACATCTGAGGTGCAGACGGTCGGATTGGCGTTGCGTGGGCTGATCCGGGCGCTGCATCCCGCGGTGGTGGAGGTGGCGCGGCCCGGTGATCGGGCCGTCAGCTTTGGCCATGGTCCGCGCAAGATGAAGGACAGCTATGCCTATCTGATGCCGCAGCGGAGTTGGGTCAATCTGGGCTTCTATCAGGGGGCCAGTCTGTCTGACCCGTTTGGCCTGCTGGAGGGCACGGGGAAGGCGCTGCGCCATGTCAAGGTCCGGGACGCTGACCTGCCGGTGGGTCTGCGTGAACTGTTGGTCGCCGCACGGGCTGATCGCATTTGACTTGGGGGCGTGGCCGCGGGAGAGGTGGGCCGGACAGAAGAGGAAGTGCATGATCTTCACGGTGGCGATTGACGGTCCGGCGGCGGCGGGCAAGGGGACCATCGGGCGAGCCGTTGCGGCGCGGTTCGGCTTTGCCCATCTGGACACCGGACTGCTGTATCGGGCCGTCGGGGCCAAGGGTGGCGATCCGGTGGCGGCCGCGCTGGATCTGTCGGCGGCGGATCTGGAGCGTGATGATTTGCGCAGCATGGCGGCGGGGCAGGCGGCGTCACGCGTGGCGGTGATCCCCGAGGTGCGGGCGGCGCTGGTGGCGTTTCAGCGGCGGTTTGCCCGGGCCGAGGGCGGCGCGGTGCTGGACGGGCGCGACATCGGCACTGTGATTTGCCCTGAAGCCGAGGTGAAGCTGTATGTCACGGCCTCGGCCGAGGTCAGGGCTCATCGGCGCTGGTTGGAGGTTGGCGGCGATGCGGCCATGGTGTTGGCCGAGGTGGTGGAGCGTGACCGGCGCGATATGGGCCGGGCCGAAGCGCCGCTGAAGGTGGCTCCCGATGCGGTGGTGCTTGATACTTCGGTGATGACGGTTGACGCGGCGGTGCAGGCGGCGGTTGATGTTGTTTTGGCACGAAAGAGGGACTGACATGCAGATATCGGATTTGGCGGGCAAGGCGGTCTTGATCACCGGGGCCTCGACGGGGATCGGCGCGGCGGTGGCGCGGGAATTTGCGGCACAGGGTGCATGGGTCGGGCTGCACTACAACAGCTCGGTTGACGCGGCAGAGGCGTTGGCTGCCGAGATTGTGACGGCGGGGGGCAAGGTCACGCTGATCCGGTCGGATATGTCGACCGGGGCCGGGGCCAAGGCGGCGGTGGATCTGGCCGTGGCGGCGTTCGGGCGGCTGGACGGGCTGATCAACAACGCCGGCGGCATGGTACGGCGGGTCAGCTACGAAAACGCCAGCGAGACGGATTATGACGAGATCATGGACCTGAACGCGCGCTCGGTGCTGGTGGCAAGTTCCGCGGCCATTCCCCATCTGAAAGCGGCCGGCGGCGGGTTCATCATCAACACCTCCTCGATCGCGGCGCGCAATGGCGCGGGCGGCGGGGCCGGGCTTTATGGTTCATCCAAAGCCTTTGTGTCGAATGTGACGCGGGGCATGGCCAAAGAGTTGGTCCCGTTCGGCATCAGGGTCAACGCGGTGGCCCCCGGGGTGATCGCGACGCCGTTTCACGAGCGCTATTCGACCGATGCCCAGATGACGGCGATGGTGGCGACCATTCCACAGGGACGGGCCGGGGTGGCGCAGGACTGTGTCGGCACGTTCCTGTTTCTGGCGAGTGCCGCACTGTCGGGCTATGTCATCGGTCAGGTGATCGAGGTCAATGGCGGGCAGTTGATGCTATGACCGCGTCCGCAATGTCGGTGTCCGCAGTGTCGGTGTCCGCAGTGTCGGTGCCTGCAGTGTCGGGGCCCGCAGAGTCGGGGCCCGCAGAGTCGGGGCCCGCAGTCTGAACTGCGGGCGCGTCGTTGGTCTGGACTACATCTCGCCCATTCGCGTGCCGGGATAGAACGGCAGGCTGCGTTGGCGATTGCCGGTCAGCTTGGCCCAGGCGTTGGCGATCGACGGGGCCACGCAGGGCACCCCGGTCTCACCCACCCCGCCCGGGGCTGCGTCGCTGTTGACGATCTTGATGCCAATGGTCGGCATCTGCCCCAGTTTCAGCATCGGATAGGTGTTGAAGTTCTGGGTCTGGGGTTTGCCTTTTATAAAGGTCATCTGGCCCCACAGCGTCGCCGACATGCCATGGGTGATGCCACCCTGGATCTGCGCCTCGATCGAACCGGGGTTGACGGCCACGCCGCAATCAATCGCGCAGAACATCTTGCCGATGGTCAACTTGCCCGAAGACGATTTCGACACCTCGGCCACCATGGCGATGTAGCTGCCAAAGCCGCTCATGAACGCGACGCCGCGGGCTGTGCCGTTGCCGGGAGGGCTGGACCAGTTCGACAGCTTTTCCACCGCCTTCAGCACGCCCATGGCCCGCGTGTTGCCATTGGGTCCGCTTAGCATATCCTTGCGGAATTGCAGTGGATCGGCCCCCGCAAGTGTGGCCATTTCGTCAATCGCACATTCCACCGCAAAGGTGTTGTAGCTTTCGCCGACCGAGCGCCAATAGCCGAGCGGGATGTCGCAGGGCACCAGCGGAATGAACTCCACCCGGCGCGACGGGATCGTGTAGGGCAGATCGACCGCGCCGGACAGGGCACCCGTATCCTCGGGGTTGTTGGACGAGGAATAGCCGCGCTGGACGTTGATCGAGGCCGAGACGTTGCGATAGATCAGGTCGCTGAGCTTGCCCTTGTTGTTCAGCGCCGCCTTGACGCGGATCTGGGCATAGGGGCGGTAGAAGTCGTTGCCGAAGTCCTGTTCGCGCGACCAGGTCAGCTTGACCGGCACTCCGGCCGCTTTCGACATGTTGATCGCCTGGGCGACATAATCCGTCTCGAACTTGCGGCCCAGACCGCCACCGAGGAAGGTGGTGTGAACGGTGATATTGGCCGCCGGAACCCCGGTAAGCGTGGAGGCCAGACCGGTGATGAACTGCTGGCCCTGGGTGGGAACCCAAATTTCCACCGAATCGGCGGTGACCGAGGCGGTGCAATTCATGACCTCCATCGTGGCGTGGGCGAGGAACGGCAGTTCATACGTCACGTCAATCGACTTTTGCTTGGCGCCGATCTTGGGCGAGCCGACATCCACTGCAACGAAAGTGGCCACAGTCGTCGATTCGGTCAGCGCCTTGGCATTGGCGGCCAGTGCCGTGGAATCAACGGCGTCAAGATCCGTGGGCAGCGTCCAGATCACCGAATTGGTGATCGACCGCGCCACCTGCATCGCCGTCCAGGTATCATCGGCAATCACGCCGACCGCCTTGCCGAGATTGACCAGCGTCACGCCGCTGCGGCCCGCGGGCATTGTCTTGACGGTGCCGCCGATGGTCGGGCAATGGCAGACCGCGCCGAACTTCATCCCAGGCACCTGAACGTCGATGCCGAACACGGCAGAGCCGTCAACCTTGGCGGGAATGTCCAGCCGGTTCATGCGTTTGCCGATAAAGCGGGTTGTGGTGGCCAGAGTGGCCGAGGTCGGCGGCTTCATTCTTGCCGCGACCTTGACGACGTCGGCGAAATTGGCGGTCTGGCCGCCGTTCACCAGCGTGCCGCCCTGACCAAGGCTCCACGTGCCGCCGAATTTCTTGTTGGCTGCTGCGATCAGGGTTTCGCGGGCGATGGCGGCTGCCATTCTGAGCGGGGCATACCATCCGCGAGTCGAGGTGCTGCCGCCGGTCAATTGGGCGCCAAACAGCGGGTTGCCATAAGGGTTCGGCGACGCCGTGCTGGCGGGGGCATGTTCAGCGCGGACCTGATCCCAGTTCAGGTTCAACTCCTCTGCGACCAGCTGCGCGAGACCGGTCAGGATGCCTTGACCCATCTCGGTCGAGCCGAGAACCACGGTGACGATGTTGGAGCTGTCGATCTTGACATAGGCACCAACGATGCCGGAGCCCGGGACGACTGCTTGCGCGGTGCGACCGCCCAGGGTGATGGCGAAGGGCACCATCAGCGCTGCGGCTGTGCCACCGATGAAACCCCGGCGACCGACCTTGCGCGGCGCGACGCTTGTATTGCTGTTCTGCATGATGGTGGTCCTTTGCTGGGTCACAGGGTCTTGATGGCGTCTTTGATCCGGGCGTAGGTGCCGCAGACGCAGACATTGCCAAGCTCACCGGCGATTTCACCGCCACGGTGGCCTGCCTTCATTGCACCGACCGTCGACATCAGCATGCCCGACTGGCAGTAGCCACATTGCGGCACCTGATGTTCGACCCAGGCCGCTTGCGCCAACTTGCCCTGCGGATCGGTGGCCAGACCCTCGACCGTCATGATCTTGCGGCCGGACGCTTCCTGCACGCTCATGTCGCAGGACCGTTCGGGCTGGCCGTTCACCAGAACCGTGCAGGCACCACAAACCTCGATGCCGCAGCCGTATTTGGTGCCGGTCATGCCGAGATGGTCACGCAAGACCCAAAGCAGGGGCATTTCGCCATTGGCGACGGTGACGGGATAGGATTGTCCGTTGATATTAAGGTTATAGGTCGGCAAGGCTGTTCCTCCGGTCAAAGCCGTGTCCGGCTTATGGCAAATCTGGCTGCGGTGTCGGTGCTGGAGGGGCTGATGTGCCCCAAGGGATGACAAATTCGTGATACCATCAGACCTTGAGCAAATCCATTAATTCCAAGGGGAAAAGCCTAATCTCAGGTGCTAGGATGGCGCGGAAATCGGGCATAGACCCTGAGTTTATCCGGTCAACTTGACGGTTTACGGCGAAATTTAGCGGAAAAAATGGCGGTTGCAGGATTGGTCTTGATTTCGCCGGACTAATGCCATATTTGGCCGGATTTTTTTGGGGGATGGTTGGCCGGGTATTTATCAGGCAACCAATTAATGCGCGGTGGGGTGGCTTGAGTCTAATACAATGAATTAGCCTGAGTTTTGTCGGACGGCAGGCCAGCTTCCGACGTCATGGCCAAGCGGGGCCCGCCAGTGCGAAAGCCTTCGATTATGGCTTGAACGAATCGAAAGCTTCGGCAATGGTCCGACTCGGAAACCGTTTTCCGTGGCAAGAAACTGCATAAGCGGTCCTGAAATGTCGCTGGAAAAGCTTTTCTGAACAGTGCCGCCATGCAGACGGCGCAAAGGGAGGAAGATATGACAATCTCGACGATATCCGGTCTTGGCCGGTTGTTTTTGACTGCCTCGGCCGTGGTTTTCATGGCCGGAGCCTCCTATGCGGAGGATCTGACGATGTGGGTGCGGGAATCGGCGGCGGACCCGGGCAAGATCATGGTGGACCTGTGGAACACCAGCCATCCCAACAAGATCACGCTGACCGCCATACCCGACAACCAGATGGTGACCAAGCTGGCGACCTCGACCCGGTCGGGCGATGCGCCGGATCTGATCAGTTTCGACCTGATCTACATGCCCGACTTCATGAAGGCCGGGTTTCTGACCGATGTGACCGATCAACTGGCCGCCGATCCGCATTACGCGACCCATGTGCAGGCCTACAAGGACATCGCGACCTATGATGGCAAAACGTTTGGCGTAGGCTTCACGCCGGACGTGTCGGTGCTGGTGTGGAACAAGGACCTGTTCAAGCAGGCCGGTCTGGACCCGGAAAAGGGACCGACCACCATTCAGGAAATCGTCGACGATGCCCGCAAGGTCAAGGCACTGGGCGGCGACAACTATGGCTTCTGGTTCTCGGGCGCCTGCCCGGGGTGCAATATCTTCGTGACCTCACCGCTGATGGTTGCTGCCGGGTCAAAGATCCTGCCGAAGAACGGCACCGATGATGCGCTGACCGGCGACGGCGTCAAGATCGTGCTGGAGGCCTACAAGACGATGTGGGACGAGAAGCTGATCCCGGAATCGGCGGAAACCGACACCGGTGCCAATTTCGTCTCGGCCTTCGTGGCGGGCAATATCGGCATCGCGGGGACGGGCGGCTTCCTGATTTCGCTGATGAAGCGCGAGCATCCCGACTTCAACTATGGGCTGACGCTGTTGCCGGGGGCCGAGGCGGGGCAGGTGTCGGGCTTTGTCGGCGGCGATGTGGTGGCCGTGCCTGCCAATGGCAAGCATGAGGCCGAGGCGCGGGAATTCCTGACCTGGGTTCTGAGCGATGAGGCGCAGTTGCAGGGGCTGGCGAAGAATTCGATCCTGACGACGCGGACGGATCTGGCGGACAATGAGTTTACCAAGGGCAATGAGCCGGTTCTGGTCACCGCCAAGGCGTTGGCGGCGGGCTATGTGCCGTGGGTGTTCCACTTTGCCGATATGGTGAACTCGGACTCGTCGCCGTGGATCACCATGCTGCAACAGGCGATCTTTGATGGTGACGTCGACGGCGCTATCACTGAAGCGCGGGCGGCCATGCTGGACATCGCGGCACGCTAAGCCAATGGCCGTGCGGCTGCGGTCGCACGGCCCCTTTCAAGGACGGATCAACAGATGGCAAGGCGGCGGAGCAAATGGCAGGGGATGGTCTATCTGGCCCCGGCACTGGCCTTTGTCGGCCTGTTCGTGATGTGGCCACTGGCCCATGTGATCATCCTGTCCTTCACCTCGGAAAGCCTGCTTGGCGGTGGTGACTGGGTCGGATTTGCCAATTACACCAAAGCTTTTGGTGACAAGAATTTCTGGCGGGCGTTCACCTTCACGCTCAGCTACACCGCTTATCTGACCCCGATCCTGATGGTGCTGAACCTCGCGCTGGCGCTGCTGACAGCCCGCAATACGCCGCTTAGACAGCTGACCCGGACGGTGATCTTTCTGCCGGTGGTGATCGGTTTGGCCTCGTCCTCGCTGCTGTGGTACTGGCTGTTCGATCAGCAGGTCGGGCTGTTCAACAAGCTGCTGGTAGATGTCGGCATTCTGGATCAGCCGCTGGTATGGTTCAAGAAATCCGGGACCGGACAGTTGGCGGTGATGATTTCGGTGCTGTGGAAAGTGGTCGGTTTCGGGATGATCCTGATGGTGTCGGGCATTCAGGCCATCGGCACCGACGTGATCGAGGCGTCGAAGATTGACGGTGCCGGGGCCTGGATGCGGGCGAGGCGGATCATCATTCCCTTGGCTGCGCGGTCGATCATCCTGGCCACAGTGATTTCGGCGATTGGATCAATGCTGGCGTTTGACCAGTTCTATCTGATGACGGGAGGTGGGCCGCGCGGGCAGACCTTCACCTCGGTCTACTGGATCTATCAGAACAGTTTCATCCGCTTTGACCTTGGCTATGGTTCGGCGCTGTCGGTGATCCTGATGGTGGTGATCATGACCGGCACCGCGTTGCAATTGTGGCTGACCCGGCGGAGGCAGGCATGACTGCGTTGCCGATCCCGCGCCACCGGGTGCGGCGGCCCTCCGAATACCTGATCGCCGCAATCTGTGTGGCGGTGATCGTGATCATGCTGTGGCCTCTGGTGATGTCGTTCCTTGCTTCGGTAAAACCCTCGACCGAAGCGTCCAACGTGCCGCCGCATTACTTGCCGCAAAGTCTGTCGCTGGAGAACTACCGCGAGGTAGCGACCTTTCATCAGGGCATCTGGGTTTATGTCTTCAACTCGCTGTCGGTGGCGGCGATGACCATCGTGATGTGTCTGGCACTGGCGATCCCGGCCGGATACGGTCTCGCGCGATTTCCCATTCCGGGGAAAGAGGTGTGGTTCCTGTTGATCCTCGCCTCGATGATGATCCCCTATCAGGCGTTGCTGGTGCCCTTGTACCTGATGTTTTCCAAGCTGGGGCTGACCGGGTCGCAGTTCGGGCTGGCGATCCTGCACACCGTGCTTCAACTGCCGTTCTCGGTCTACTTGATGCGCAACAGTTTTGAGGGCATCCCGAAAGAGATGGAAGAGGCGGCGGTGATGGATGGCGCAAGCAGCTTCTTCACTCTACGCCGGGTGTTCGTGCCGTTGGTCGCGCCGGGCATGGTGACGGTGGCGCTGTTCGCCTTTGTCGCCAGCTGGAACGAGTTTCTCGGCGCGCTGATCATGATGAACACTGAAAGCTCGTTCACTGTGCCGATCATGTTGACCGGCGTCATCACCGGCAATTTCGGATCGGTCAACTGGGGGGCGTTGCAGGCCTCGGTCATCATTTCGATCCTGCCCTGTCTGCTGGTCTATGTGCTCTTGCAGAAATACTATGTGTCGGGCTTCCTGTCGGGGGCGGTGAAATGATCGACTATCCGGTCCGCCCGCCGACGATCCGCGATGTCGCATTGGCGGCGGGCGTGTCGATTGGCACTGTGTCCAAGGTGCTGAACAAGACCGGGACGATTGCCGTGGCGACCCGTGAGCGGGTGGCCGAGGTGGCGCGGCAGCTGAACTTTCGCCCAAACACGCTGGCGCAAAGCCTGCATTCCGGGCTGTCAGGCTCGATCGGGCTGATATCCAATGACAGTTTCGGCCGGTTCACCATGCCCATCATGGAGGGGCTGGAGGGCGTGCTGGCCCCTGAAGGCATCGGCGTGTTCATGTCGAATGCCACCGATGACCCCGAACGCGAACAGCGGCATCTGGAACAGATGCTGTCCAAGCAGGTCGACGGGCTGATCGTGACGGCGCGACGCTCGGATTACCGGCCGTCGGTGCGGCTGGGTGGGCTCGGCGTGCCGGTGATCTATGTGTTTGCCCATTCGGATGACCCTGATGCCCTGACGCTGCTGCCCGATGACGAAACAGGTGCGGTGTTGGCGATGCAGCATTTGCTGGATACCGGACGCCGGCGCATCGCCCATATCACCGGGCCAGAGAATTTTGAGGCGGTGCTGCTGCGGCAGACCGGCTATCGCGGCGCGTTGGCCGCTGCCGGGGTGGCCGCGATGCCGATCCTGCACGGCAAGTGGTCGGAGGCGTGGGGGCGGGCGGCGGTGGAGCAATTGTTCGGCGCGGCTGTCGGGCCGGATGCGCTGTTCTGCGGCAATGACCAGATCGCCCGTGGTGCGGCGGATGCCCTGCGCGAACGTGGGCTGAACGTGCCGCTGGATGTCGCCATCGTGGGTTTCGACAATTGGGGGGTGATCGCTGAGGCCTGCCGTCCGCCGCTGACCTCGGTCGACATGCAGTTGACCCAGCTTGGGGCCGAGGCGGGGCGGCGGATGCTGGCGATGATCGAGGGCAAGACAGAACGCGGGCTGGAACGCCTGCCATGCAGATTGGTGGTCCGTGCATCGAGCGCGGCGCGCTAGGAAAATCAGGCGGCGGGCGAGAATTGCCTTGCCGCATAGGGGAGAGTGACGTGCGGAAATATGCTTCGGTGAAGTTCAGCGATGTAAAGGTGACAGGGCCGTTCTGGCAGGAGCGGCTGGAAACCGTGCTGACCAAGACCATCCCCTCGCAGCACCATCAGTTGCAGATCAACGGCATCCTTGACAGCCTGAAACTGCCGCAACCGGTGCCGCCGTTGCGCATCCCGCGCAACCGACACAACTTTACCACCCAGATCTTCTGGGACAGTGATGTCGGCAAATGGATCGAGGCGGCGAGTTACGCCGTGTCGCACCGCCGCGACGCCGGAATCGAGGCGCAGATCGAGGCGATCACGGATGATCTGGAAAAGGCGCAGGCCCCGGACGGCTATCTGAACTGCTGGTATCTGGGCCGCGAGCCTGACAAGCGCTGGACCAATCTGCGCGACAATCATGAACTCTATAACTCCGGCCATCTTCTGGAAGGCGCGGTCGCCTATTTCCACGCCACCGGCCGCGGCAGGCTGATGAAGATCATGATGCGGTACATGGATCACATCGCCGCGACCTTCGGGCCCGGTCCCGGTCAGAAGCGCGGCTATCCCGGCCATCAGGAGCTGGAGCTGGCCCTGGTCAAGCTGTATCACGCCACCGACTTGCGGAAATACCTCGACCTGGCGAGCTATTTCATCAACGAGCGTGGGTCGCAGCCGCATTACTTCGATACCGAACGCGCTGGGCGGGGCGAGGAGGTCGGGGCCTTCATCCAGAGCACCTATGAATACAACCAGTCGCATCTGCCGGTGCGCGAGCAGACCAAGGTTGTCGGCCATGCCGTGCGGGCGATGTATATGTATACCGCCATGGCCGATCTGGCGGCGGAACTGGGCGACGATGGGCTGAAGGCTGCGTGTGAGACGCTGTGGAACGATGTCACCACCACACGCATGTACGTGACCGGCGGTTTCGGCCCCTCGGCCAGCAATGAGGGATTCACCCGCGACTATGATCTGCCCAACGACACCGCTTATGCCGAGACTTGCGCGTCGGTTGCCTTCATCTTCTGGGCGGCGCGGATGCTGAACCTTGACCTCGACGGGCGCTATGGCGATTTTCTGGAGCAGGCGCTGTACAATACGTCGCTCGCCGGGTTGTCGCGCGATGGCACCCAATATTTCTACGACAACAAGCTGGAAAGCGACGGGTCGCACAAGCGGTGGGACTGGCACCCCTGTCCATGCTGCACCATGAATGTGGCGCGGCTGGTGGCGTCGATCTCGGGCTATTTCTACGGCGTGGCGGCGGATGAGGTGGCAGTGCATCTGTACGGCGGGTCGGACACCACCCTGCCGGTGGCCGGCGGGCGGGTGCATCTGTCGGAAACCTCGACCTATCCGTGGTCGGGTCAGGTGCAGATCGCCGTGACGCCGGACGGCTGTGGCCCGTTCACTGTGTCGCTGCGGATCCCTGGCTGGGCGAAAGGTGCCACTGCGTTGGTCAACGGTGCCGCCATTGCGATGTCGGTGGAGCGTGGTTATCTGAAAATCGCCCGCGACTGGGTGGCGGGCGACAAGGTCACGCTGTCCCTGCCGATGCCTGCGGAACGGATTTACGCCCATCCTGATGTGCGGGCCGATCTGGGCCGGGTAGCGCTGCGGCGCGGGCCGCTGGTCTATTGTCTGGAGCAGCACGACAACGCCGCCCCGGTCAACCGCCTGCGGCTGCCCGCGGATGCGGTGCTGACGGACGCCTGGCGTGGTGACCTGCTGGGCGGCATTGCGGTTGTGCAATCTGAAGCGCAAGCCGCCGAAGCCGCCAGCTGGGGCCCCGCGCTTTATCGCACCTCACCACCCGCCGAGGCGCGGTCACCGATCCTGGCTGTGCCCTATTATATATGGTGCAATCGCGGGCCGAACATGATGCAATTGTGGTTGAGGGAGTAGCCGATGCCGCATGTCGAACTGGTCGGGCTGGCCAAGGTCTTTGGTGCGTTTCAGGCAATCCAGTCACTGGATCTGGCGGTGGGCAAGGGTGAGTTTTGCGCACTTCTGGGACCTTCGGGCTGTGGCAAATCCACTTTGCTGCGCATGATTGCCGGGCTGGAGGATGCGACGGCGGGCGAAATCCGGATCAATGGCCGCGATGTCACCGATCTCGCCCCTGCCGACCGCCAGATCGCCATGGTGTTCCAGTCTTACGCTTTGTACCCCCATATGACGGTGGCAGAGAACATTGCGTTTTCGCTGGAAGTGGCGGGGATGAAGAAGGCCGAACGCTTGGCCCGCGCCGCTGAAGTGGGCCGGACCCTGCAACTGGGTGAGTTGATGGACCGCCGTCCAGCCTTGCTGTCGGGCGGGCAGAGGCAGCGGGTGGCCATCGGGCGGGCCCTGGTGCGCAATCCCGAGGTGTTCCTGTTCGATGAGCCGTTGTCCAATCTGGATGCCATGCTCAGGGTCCAGATGCGGATGGAACTGTCGAGCCTGCACCATGACCTTGCCGCCACCATGATCTATGTGACGCATGATCAGGTCGAGGCGATGACGATGGCCGACCGCATCGTGGTGCTGGATCAGGGCCGGATCATGCAGGTCGGCGCGCCGTTGGAGCTGTACGAACGCCCGGCGAACCGCTTTGTCGCGGCCTTCATCGGCTCGCCCTCGATGAACTTTCTGGCCGCGACTGTTGGTCAGGTCGGGTCTGGCACGGTCACGGTGCAGCTGGCGCAGGGGGGTGGCAAGATGGCCTTCGCCCGGACCGGCAGCACCTTGCAAAGCGGCGCGGTGGTGGAGGTTGGGGTGCGACCGGAACATGCGACCCTGGTGGAGGCCTCTGATCCGGCGGCGACCATGACGGGACTGGTACGTCTGGTCGAACGCCTGGGCAGCCAGACGCTGGTCCATCTGGAAACCCCGGCGGGGCCGTTCACCCTGCAGGGGGCGGGCACCTTGCCGGTCAAGACCGGCGAGCGGCCGTCGATTGCAGTGGACGCCACCCATGCCCATCTGTTCGACGCGGGCGGCACGGCGGTTTAGCGTGTCACGTCCACCACCACCCGGCCCTTGACTTCGCCGCGCAGGATCGCCGCACCGAGACGGGGCAAGTCGGCGAGGGGGACCATTTCGATCATCGCTTCGATCTTGTCCTGCGGCAGGTCGGTTGCGATGCGGGCCCAGGCGCGTTGTCGACCGGCAAAGGGTTTCATCACCGAGTCGATGCCCAGCAGGTTGACCCCGCGCAAGAGGAACGGGATCACCGAGGCGGGCAGGGCAGTGCCACCGGCCAATCCGACCGAGGCGACCGAGGCGCCATAGCGCAATTGGCCCAGGACGCGGGCCAGCATCGCGCCGCCCACCGCGTCGATGCAACCAGCCCAGACCTCGGCTTCCAGCGGGCGTTTCACCGTTTCGGCGAGATCGGCGCGGGGGACGATACGAGAGGCCCCAAGGTCGCGCAGGTAGGCTTCGGTTTCGGGACGACCGGTGACGGCGGCAACCTGATAGCCGAGTTTGGCCAGAATTGCGACGGCGACCGAGCCGACCCCACCGGCGGCCCCGGTCACCAGCACCTCGCCCTGCGACGGGGTCAGTCCGTGATCCTCCAACGCCAGCAGCGCCAACATCGCGGTCAGGCCAGCGGTGCCAACGGCCATGGCCAGTCGCGGCGTCAGACCGTCGGGCATGGGCACCAGCCAGTCGGCCTTGACCCGGGCGCGGCTGGCGTAGCCGCCCCAATGCACCTCGCCCACCCGCCAGCCGGTTAGCACCACCTTGTCGCCGCGGCGGTAACGCGGGTCGTCGGAGGCCTCGACCGTCCCAGCAAAGTCGATGCCCGCGACATGAGGATAGTTGCGCACCAGACTGCCACCGGAGGGCGACAGGCAAAGGCCGTCCTTGTAGTTCAGCGTCGAATATTCCACCGCGACGGTGACATCGCCTGCGGGCAGGGCAGCGTCGTCAAGGTCTTTGACCACGGCTTCGGCCAGCCCTTCGGCGTTCTTTTCCAGTACCAAGGCACGAAACATTCCACTCTCCTGACCGGTCACGACACTTTCAACGCGGCCAGATTGGCCCGGATCAGCTTCTTGTCAATCTTGCCGACGCTGGTCTTGGGGATGCTTTCGACTGTCAACACCCGCTCCGGTGCCGCCCATTTCGACAGACGACCCGCCTCGATTGCCGCAGTCACGGCCGCATGGGCCGCCAATTCAACCTCGGCCCCCGGTTTGGCAACGACAAGGATGACCGGCCGCTCGCCCCAACGGCTGTCAGGCATTCCGACCACAGCAACCTCGACCACGCCGGGCACCAGTGACACGATGGTTTCCAGTTCCAGCGAGGAAATCCATTCGCCGCCCGACTTGATCACATCCTTCAGCCGGTCAGTGATGTGCAGGGTGCCGTTCGGCTCGCGGTAGCCGACATCGCCGGTGTGCAGCCAGCCGCCGGCCCACAAGGCCTCGGTTCCGGCGGGGTTGTTCAGGTAGCTTTGCGATAGCCACGGCGCCCGGGTCACCACCTCGCCGGTCGATTTGCCATCCTGCGGTACATCGCGCATTTCGGGATCGACCAAGCGCAACTGCACCAACGGCGCGGGTCTGCCGGTGGCGATGCGGGTGGCGACCATATCGCCGGTCGCGGCCTGCGTTGCCTGCATATCGGCAAGCGTCAGGATCGGGCAGGTTTCGGACATGCCATAGCCGGCATGGACATCAATCCCCCGCGCCACTGCCGCCCGGGCGAGGCCCTCGGGGAAAGCCGCACCGCCGATGATCACCTTCCACTGGCCAAGGTCGACCTCCGCCGATCCGGGGGCGGCAAGGACCATTGACAGGATTGTCGGTACGCAATGCGAGAAGGTGACCTTGTGCCTGGCGATCAGGTCGAGAATCCGCGCCGGTTCATAGCGGCCCGGATAGACCTGTCGCATGCCAAGCATGATGGCAACATAGGGAAAGCCCCAGCCGTGGACGTGAAACAGCGGGGTCAGCGGCATATAGACATCGTCAGCCTTGATGCCGCCGCGCCCCGGCACGGGCGCAAAGCAGGCTGTTACGCCCAAAGTATGCAGCACCAGTTGGCGGTGGGTGTAGACGACGCCCTTGGGGTCGCCGGTGGTGCCGGTGGTATAGAAGAGAGTGGCCCGCGTGGTCTCTGCCAGTTCGGGGAAGACAAACCCGGCGTCGCCCTCAGCCAGCAGCGCCTCATACTCGCCCGCAAAGCCTTCGGGCAGGTCGCAGGGCTTGTCGGCGAGCAGGATCAGCGTCACCGGTCGGATGATGCGCGGCAGAAGCGGCAACAGCAGCGGCAAGAAATCCTGATGCACCAGAATGGCGTCATCTTCGGCGTGGTTGATCGTGTAAAGGATCTGATCGGGCGACAGCCGGACATTGACGGTGTGCAGGGTCGCGCCCAGCATCGGCACCGCAAAGAAGCTTTCCAGATAGCGGTGGCTGTCATAATCCATCACCGCCACCACCGAGCCTTGCCCCAGACCCTGATCCGCCAGGGCCGACGCTGCACGGGCGACCCGCTGGCCAAAATCGGCAAACGTCATCTCGAACAGGTCGGAATAGGTGATGCGCTGATCGGGTGCTGCGGCCAGACCTGTGTTTAAAAGCTGGCCGATCACCAGTTGATAGTCGAATGCCGGTCCCATGCGCGCCTCCCTGCAACCCCTTGGAAGGGTACAGTAGCAGTGTCGCGCTCAATCTCAACCAGCGTCGTCCGGTCGGTGGTATTGCGGCCAAAGACGGATCATGGGTCGGAAATGGCGAAGTCCCGCACCGCGCTACAGCCCCAGCCGGTAAAAGCCGTTGGCATTTTCGCGGTAGATTTTCCTTGTTTCGTTGCGGCTTAACCCCAGATCGGCAAATGCCCTGTCCAGCACGCCAACCCATTGGGACATGGTCGTGGCCTGGAGGCAGATCGGATAATCGCCGCCGAAAATCACCCTGTCGGGGCCGAATTCCTCCAGTGTGGCGGCGATATAGGGGCGCAGGTCGGCTTCGGTCCACGCCGCCCTGTCGGCCTCGACCGGCAGGTCGGACAGCTTGATCCACAGGTTCGGATGGCGTGCCAGCACCCGCATATCGTCGCGGTATTGGTCAAGTGCGCCCGCCCGGATGCCCGGTTTGCCACAATGGTCAAGGATCAACTGCACGCCTGGGACGCGGGGGACCAACTCTCGCACGATATCCATCTGGCTGTAGTTGACGTTGATCTCGAAATGCCAGCCGAAATCCTGCAACAGGTTTACGCCGGCGACAAATTCATCACTCAACGCAAGATTGCGAGGATTTGTGTCAAATTCGACGATGCGGCGGATGCCTTTCACAAGCGGGTGATGGGCGTGGATCTCGGTCAGAAGCGGCCTGACGGCGTCGCCCCATTCCAGCGGCGCCATCGGCACGATGCCCCGCAACCGCCGGTCGCGCAGTACCTCATCTTCGACAAAGGCGATCTCTTCCAGATACTGCCCGCCGTCAGGCCAGAAATCGGCATAGCATTCCAGAAACACCATCGCCTCGATCTGCAGATCGCCGCAGTCACGCTGATAGTCCTCGACATGATAAGGATGGTTAAACAATGGGTTACCGGCAAAAGCCGAATATTTGAGCCGGGTCTGGTCCCAGACGTGCAGATGTGTGTCGATGATGGGAAAGTCGGGCATGGTGTCCTCAGCCGCAAAAGCTCTGCCTGCCATAGCACACCCGGCGGCGCATTGGAAAACGTCGTTGCGACGTGGCAGTTTTGGCCGTCTGGCGCGGTGAAGGGGCCATTTCCCCAACGTCACAAGTATATTCCAAGAAATCCCCTAAAAATGAACGCATCTTTGCCACAATGCCGGGTGCTACTCAACTTTAAGATTAATTCAGTCCGGCATGGAATTTGTGGCCGCCGGAGAACCAGTTAGAGGGTTAAGACAATGCGTTTCCTGGCCGTCGATGACGAACCGCTGTTCTTGCAGTTGCTAGAAACGAGGATGCAGGGACTTGGCTACCCGGATCTGACCAAGGTCAAGTCGGGTGCCGAGGCTTTGACGCTGCTCGGGGTTGATCGTGGCTTTGATTGTCTGCTTCTGGATATCCGGATGCCGGAAATGGACGGGATCACCCTGTGCCGCAAGATCCGCGCGCTGGACGGCTATGGCGCGACCCCGATCGTGATGGTCACCTCGATGTCGGACCGGTCCTATATTGACGATGCCTTTGCGGCCGGGGCAACCGATTACATTACCAAACCCTTGGAGCGGATCGAGATCAAGGCCCGTCTTGGCATGATCGCACAATGGGATGCCCAGACGAAGATGCTGAAGGCGTCGCAGATGCAGTCGCCGCTGTCATCGTATGAGATCGAACCGAACTACAACTTCGAAGACCCGATCACCCTGCCCAATGTCGATCGGCTGATCAGCTATATGGCGATGGAGAACTATCTGCTGACGCTTGGTCTGAAGACCACAACCACCTTGCGGGCGTTTGCTGTCCACATTGAAAACGCCCGCAGTTTTTATGCGCATCCCAAGCGCGCTGCCTTTGTCGACATGATCGGTGATGTGGCGACGGTTGTCCTGGAAAGCCTGAAGGCTGACAACGTGGTGTTTTCCTATGCCGGCGGCGGGACATTCGTCTGCATCGTCCGCGGCGAGATGCAGGAGGATATCGAGGATGTCGAGGTTGCGACCAATCTTTACATGACCGGCTTTGAAGAGTTCTACGCCGATGAAAATCTGCCGAACCCGATCATCCATTTTGGATCGGTGGTGAAAATCTCCGGCTTCTCGTTATCACGCCCGACCAGACTGCCCGAACTGGCAATTGCGGCCGTCGAAAACGCAGTCTTCAAAAGCAGCCGTCCGCGTGGCAAACTGCAGGTCATTTGATCATGGACACCGATTTTCGGCGTCAGGCGCAGCAGGACATGGCCAAGCAACTGGACGCATCGCTGCTGCCGATCCGGCAGGCCTTTCTCAGCACCCTCATTCAGCGGGTCATCCGGTTCGAGGCGCTGAAGCAGGATCTTGAGGCGGGGCAGGATATGGCGACCGCGTTGTCCGGTGTCGCCAATCTGGCGCACAAGATGGCCGGGGTGGCTGAAACACTCGGCTTTGGCGAAATCGGCATCTTCGCCGCCGAGGTGGACCGGGCGATCACCGGCGGGCGCATTGCCGGGCAAGGTGATACCGACATCTGGCACGGGATCGAAGACACGCTGGAACAACTGCTCGACGCGATGGAAGCCCAACTCGACGATTAGGTCGGCGTGGGCGCTTGTGCGCTGCGCTGCGGGTTTTGCCCAAGTCATGGGGCGATCTCATTCAGAATAAACGAAAATCACCTTGCGAGCCGGATGTCAGGTCTGGCCCAGCAGTGACCTTATCGCATGGGCAAGCTGCTTGGAGGACACCGGTTTGGCAACCGTGGTGTCAAACCCGACCTCGATATAGTCGCTGATCTGATAGGGCATCACGTTTGCCGTCACCGCAATGATCGGGGTCGCCGGCAGTCCGGATTTCTGTTCCTCGGCGCGGATTTTCTGGATGGCGGTCTTGCCGTCCATGACTGGCATCGCGATGTCCAACAGCACGGCCGAGAATTTGCTGCCCTGCCACGCCGTCAGCGCCTCAAGCCCGTCCTTGGTGGCGACGCTGGTGGCACCCAATTGTTGCAGCATGTGTTCCAGCACGACACGGTTGGTCGGATTGTCGTCCGCGATCAGAATGTGCAGCCCAGCCAGTGGAGCGTCTCCCGTGGCCACCGGGTCGCGGGGCTTCACCCGGTCGTCAGAGCTTTCCAAGGGCAGCGTCACCGCCATTCTGGTTCCGACACCCAGTTCAGAGGTGACGCTGATCTGGCCCTTCATCATCTCGACCAGCGTGCGGGTGATCGCCATGCCCAGCCCGGTGCCGCCGTATCGGCGGGTGATCGAGGAATCCGCCTGAACGAATTCATCGTGGATATGGGCAATCTGCTGATCCGTCATGCCAATGCCGGTGTCATTGACCTCGATCACCAATGGGCGTCCCGATTTGCCGGTCAACCGCACCATCACCTCGCCCGTTTCGGTGAATTTGATGGCATTGCTGATCAGATTGTTCAGGATCTGCCGCAGGCGGTGCGGGTCGCCGATCCGGGAATGTTCGGCGCTGATGCCGACAGTAACCTCAAAATGCAGACCCTTTTCCTCGGCCTGCAACTTGTGCAATTCCTCGATCTGGGCTGCCAGCTCCGCCGGATCAAACGGGACCTGTTCCAGTTCCAGCTTGCCCGCCTCGATCTTCGACATGTCCAGAATGTCGTTCAGAATGCTCAACAGCGACTCACCCGAATTACGGATGGTCGCGATCATCCGCTTGTGGTTTGGGTCGACCAGCGACAGTTCCAGCACCTCTGCCATGCCCAGAACCCCGTTCAGGGGGGTGCGGATTTCATGGCTCATGTTGGCGAGGAACATGGACTTCGACTGGTTCGCCACTTCGGCCCTGAATTTCGCCAGATAATATTGCGTCACGTCAGAGCCGACGCCGCGGTAGCCGTTGAACGTGCCATGTTCATCAAACACCGGCGCGCCGCTGAAGCGCAGCCAGCGGGTTTCACCCTTGGTTTCGGAGGTCATCATGAACACGAAGTCACGGAACGGCTGATGTCGGTCAAGGGTGGCAAACAGCGCCGCCCAGTCGGCACTGTCGCGTTCATGCGGGCAATGTTCCAGCCAGTCCTGCCAGCGGCGGCCGAGCAGATGCCCCCGCTCTCCTGTCGCATCGCCCAAAAACAGCAGATGCGAAAAGAACTGAAACTTCAGGTCGCGGTCTTGATCCCAGAACCAGTCATCACTGACCGCCGCAATGTCGGTCAGCCGCTTTTCGGCGCGGTTCTTGTCGGCGAAGGCCAATTCCAGGGCGGTCTTGGCGGAACGCAACGCCTCTTCCCGCGCCTTTTGCTCGCTGATCTCGATCTGGATGCCGACAATGAAGGCAGCCTTGCCGTCGCGGGTGCGTGACAAGACCTTGGCGCGGTCGATCATCCAGATCCAACCGCCGTTCTTGTGCAGCATCCTGTATTCGGCCACCAGCGAGTCGGCCTTGCCCGACAGGCACAGCGCCATCTTGGCCTCGACTTCGGCGATGTCGTCGGGATGCACCAGATTGCGCCAGCGGTCATAGGTGATGGGCGCGACCTCTTCGGCGGTATAGCCCAGCATTTCGGCCCATTGCTGATTGCCCCGCTGTTCATCGGTGACAACGTCCCAATCCCAGGTGCCGATCCGCGCCCCTTCGACCAGATGCGACAGCCGCTCTTGCGTCAGTTTCAGATCGGTGATTTCGAGATGCATCCCGGACATCACCGCCGGTCGGCCGTCGGCATCATAGGAGGT
Organism: bacterium; assembly: GCA_039932095.1. GTDB lineage: Bacteria > Pseudomonadota > Alphaproteobacteria > Rhodobacterales > Rhodobacteraceae > Stagnihabitans. The sequence continues at coordinate 20,749 of JBDTQR010000057.1, forward strand.
GACCCGGCCACGCGACAGTACCCAGATCCGATGACCATTCTTGTGGTACATCTGAAACTCGTGCTCGAATATGTCGGATGAGTTTTCGAGGATCGTGCCCCGGCGCAATTCCATTTCCTGGGCGTATTCCGGGGTGACCAGAAGCTTGAAGGCGTCAATCGTCATCGGGGTCAGCTCGTCGCGGTCATAGCCCAGCATGTTCGCCCAACGCTGGTTGATGCGGTTTTCGCCGGTTGCGACGGTCCATTCCCAGGTGCCGACGCCCGAGCCGTCGATGGCGGCCAGCAACCGCTTCTTGCGCAGGACGATTTCAGTTATATCGTTGCAGCTGATCAGATGCGTGCCGTTGGCCAACTGCTTGATGTCAGTGTTCAGGACGCGCCCATCGGAAAGCTCGATCCGGCTATCGACGGTGTGCGGATCGGATTCGAGCAGTTCAAGATAGGACGGATCGAATTCTTCCAAGGTGCGCTGGATCAGCGTGTCAATCAGGGTGCGCATGGTGTCAAAACGCGCCAGACCGTCGTCATAGTCGTGAAAGAACCGCCGAAACGTGGCGTTGCTGTAGCTGAGGTCACCCGAAGCGGCATAAATTGCAATGCCCTGATCCAGCGCCTCGGTTGCCGCCAGAATGTTGGTGGTCAGGGCATTGGTCTGCACCCGGGCCAAGAAAGCGGTCAATCCGGTCAGGACCCGTCGGATCTGTGGCATCAGGTCCGGATCCGGCCGCTCTGCGCTGTCGCCACGGTCCAGGATCAGCACCAGCGGATTGTCGCCGTCTGCGGCGATTGCCAGACTGGCCCCCGCCGCCGCCGTACCCGACTTTGCCGCCATCAGCACCAGATCGCCATGGGATTGCCGCGAAACCGCGTCGCCCAAGGCCGCAGGCCATTGACGCAGCAGTGTCGGCGTGTTGTCCGCGTCGATCCGGAACAGGCAGACTGGCCCGCCAAGCCTGTCGCTCAACAGTTTCACGATCGCGGTAACGGTGTCGGCGGCGCTGGTGTCGGACGCCGAAGCCAGAAGGATCAGGGCTTGCATGACCAGATCCGTATGCGGCAGAGCCATGTTCATTGCGCTGTGGCGATCCTGGGGTTTGGCAGAACGATGCGTCATCCTCTGGTTTCCCGCCGAAGTGGTCGGCCAAGCAGTGATTTCATGGCCGGTAAGTAAACTTGATCCGCCCGGCAGCTAACCTCGCGCAGGCCGGTCAGGTTGTTGCCCAACGGCTACTTGATAACGCTCAGGTTGTCCTGACTATTATCGCAATGCTGGATGAAAATGCCAATGACCTGCGGAAATGCCGCACATTTGGCTGCAGGAACCAGTTGCAGCCAGACCGGCGCCGGGTTGCCGTCAATCGATCTTGAGGGCTCGCTTGATGGCCCGGACGAAGTCATCCTTGTGCAGGGGTTTGGGCAGCGAGGACGTGCGATGCAGGGCGTCGGTCGAGGCTACCGACGTATCGGCGCTTAGCCGGATGACAGGGGTGTTGCCGTTGACCGTGCCACTGGCACGCAAATGCCGGATGACCCGGTCGCCAGTGATGAAGGGCATGTTCTGATCAAAGATCATCAGGTCGAATGCCGTCGTCGTCGCCGCCTCAAGCGCGGCGCGGCCGTCCTCGACCGTCGTTACATCAAGGAAAGGCAGATCGTCCAGAAAGGCCGCAATGACCATCCGGTTGATCTCATCATCTTCGGCCACCAGAATCCGAAGGGACTTGGGCGACGCTGGTCCAGACAGTCCGTTCAGATTCTTGTTCAAATTTGCCTCGATTGGAACAGGTGCCGGCCCGGTTCACACTTCACCGCAAGTCTGGAGCAAAGCCCGGTCATAGAGAGAGCATATTGCGCTAAGCGGGTCAACTTGCTTAAAAGATAGGGTCCGGTGAAGGTCATGCCCCTGCGGTCCTCCGCCCAGTCGGTCTGGCCACCCCCCGCGCCAAGTCTGACCTAAAACGCAACTTGATCGCCACCTTTCAGGCCCAGAATCTCGCGCGCTTCGTCGGGCGTGGCAATTTCGCTGCCCAGATCCTCGATGATCTGGCGGATCTTGGTGACCTGTTCGGCGTTCGAGTTGGCCAATTTGCCGCGGGCAATCTGCAGGTTGTCCTCCAGCCCGACCCGCACATTGCCGCCCATTTGCGCCGCCGTGGTCGCCAGCCCCATCTGCGCGCCGCCAGCCCCCAGGACAGACCAGCGGTAGTCGTCGCCAAACAGCCGGTCGGCGGTGCGTTTCATGAAGACCAGATTGTCAACCTCAGGTCCGATGCCGCCCAGAATGCCGAAGATGAACT
>JBDTQR010000058.1:0-22634 GCA_039932095.1 bacterium
GCCGTCGCGGTCGAGGCGGCCACGATCAGATTGTTGTCGTCATTGCGCTTGGACACGACTTCGGCGAACGCCACGCCGCCACCGCCGCCAGCCAGATTGGTGACCTGCATGGTGCCGGGCACCAGTTTCAGGTCCTGCATGGTCTTGCCGACCTGACGGCAGGTAAAGTCCCAGCCGCCGCCGGCGTTGGCCGGGGCGATGCATTCGGTTTGTGCGGGTTCAAAGGCCAGTGCGGGCCCGGCGATCAAGCCAGCCGCCAGAGCAATCGCCGCAAGGCCGACCCGTAGGGTCAGATGCTTTGTCATGGTAGTCCTCCCAAAGTTCAGTCGTCATTTCGGGCGCGGGCCATGGTTACTCCTGACCTGCGCTGCGACCGTCCTAACCCGTAACCCTGTCATGAACCTGTCATCCTGCGCCGAAGCTTTGCTTGTCAGCGATCAATCCCTATAGTCGGCGCAGCAGTGCATTTCCGTGGGAGGATGGGCCTGATGCGGATGCTTCTGGTGGAGGACACCGAGGACGTGGCCGCCGCCGTGGCCGAAAGTTTCGCGCGGCGCGGTGACGCCGTCGATTGCGTGGACACGGTGGCCGACGCGGTGGCCAGCCTTGCGGTGCAGGATTATGACATTGCCATCCTCGACATCGAATTGCCCGATGGTGAGGGGACCGAGGTGCTGCGACAACTCCGCAAGTCTGGCCGTGCCGTGCCGGTTCTGATGCTGACAGCGCGCGGCAAGGTAGAGGCGCGGATTTCCGCGCTTGACCAGGGGGCTGATGATTACATGGTCAAACCGTTCGACCTTGGCGAACTGCACGCCAGAGTGCGCGCCTTGGCCCGCCGCACTGTACCCGAACGGGCCGGGGTGATTTCCTACGGCGACATCACCTTTGACCCCGCCGCCCGCGAGCTGACCGTGTCGGGTGTGCCGGTCACCCTGACCCGCCGCGAATACAGCCTGCTGGAAGTTCTGCTGGTCAACCGGGGCCGGGTGGTCGCCAAGGACCATATCTTCGAGCGGATGTTTGCCTTCAATGACGCGGAGGTCGGTCTGAACACCATCGAAACCTATGTTGCGCGCCTGCGCCGCAAGATCGGCGACAGTCGGGTGTCTATCCGCACTCTGCGCGGTCTTGGCTATCAACTGGTGGCGGATGGCTGACCTTGCGACACCGCCACCCCGCGCCGTCTCGCTGACCCTGCGACTGGCGGTGGCTTTGACCCTGATTCTGTCCGGCGGGGGCGCTGCCGTGGCGATTGCTGCCATCGCCTATGGTCAGAATGCCGCCCAGCAGTCCTATGACCGGCTCCTGATCGGCGCCGCCAACCAGATCGCCGAGGCGCTGACCCTGAAGGACGGCGCCATCAATGTCGACATCCCGCTGGCGGCCTTCGAACTGCTTGCCCTCGCACCGCAAGACCGGATCTTCTATGCGGTCTATGGTCCGAGAGGCGAGTTGATCACCGGCTACGACGGGCTGGATGGTCCGAAGACCGGCCAGAATCTCGGCGACGGCACTTTCACCGGCGCGCCAGTGCGGCTGGCCGAGGTTGACCGCCGCTTTGCCGAACGTTCCTTTTCCGGTACCGTTCGCGTCGTGGTCGGCCAGACCACTCGGGCGCGGGCAGAACTGACCCGCTCGATCACCCGCTCTGCCTTGCTCGCCGTTGTCGCCGCCGGGTTGCTGATGTCGGGTCTTGCGATCTTCGCCGTCCGTTCGGCCCTTGGCCCATTGCAGCGGATCGAGCGTGATCTGGCTGCCCGTGCCCCCACTGACCTGACGCCGCTCGGCGTGGCGGTGCCGCGCGAAATCGGCACGTTGGTCAGCACGATGAACCGCTTCATGGCGCGGATCGACCGTCAGGTCGCCGCAACCGGCCGTCTGATCGGCGATGCCTCGCACCAGTTGCGCACTCCCATCGCCGCGATCCGTGCCCAGTCGGAACTCGCCGCAGGCGAGACCGACCCCGCCCGCCAGCACGCCATCGTCGCGCGAATCCACCGCCGCGCAGTCTCGCTCAGCCGGCTGACCGATCAACTTCTGAACCACGCCCTGATCATCAACCGCACCGATGCCGTGCCGCTTGATCTGATCGACCTGCGCCGCGTTGCGATGCAGGCGGTGGACGAGATTGACCACGACGCCCGCAGCACCGACACCCTGAAGATTGACCTGCCCGAAGACCCGGTGATGATCCAAGGGGACAGCTTCACGCTGGTCGAGGCCTGCAAGAACCTCGCCGCCAACGCCCTGCGCCACGGTGTGCCGCCGGCAGTCATCGTTGTCCGGGTCGAGGGTCGCAAGGCTGTGCTGGCGGTGCGGGACAACGGTCCCGGCATGCCAGAAGATCACTGGCCAGACGCCGGCACCCGTTTTGCCCGCCGCGCCAGCGTATCTCCAACCAAGGTCGGCCTTGGTCTGTCCATCGTCGACGCCGTCGCCCGTGCCCATCATGGCGAGATGAGTTTTGGCCGCACCTCTACTGGCCATTTCGAGGCCCGCATCTCGGTGCCACTGATCAAGGAGGCAGAGGCGTGACCCGGATAGCCGCGCTTTTGATCGTTCTGGCGAGTTCTTGGGGCGCCACCGCGCAGGCGGACCCGGAAGCTATCCGGCACTACGGACCCGACGACGCGACGCAGCACCTTTTGGTGCGCGGTACCACCGACATTGCGCTTTTCGATCCGGTGCTGCAACTGTTTGCCCAGTCGCGCCCGGATCTGGGGATCGACTATGAACAATGGGGCTCGAACGACCTGTACAGCCTCGCCGTGTCCGCCTGTGCCGGAATGGACCACGCCGCCGATCTGATTATCAGTTCATCGATTGATCAACAGGTCAAACTGGTCAATGACGGCTGCGCCCAGAGCCACAGTTCTGCAGCCACAGCGGCCCTGCCGACCAGCTCCAATTGGCGCGATCAGGTGTTCGGGATCACCCGGGAACCGGCGGTCATCGTCTACAACCGCGCGCTCGTGCCGCCGGAAGATGCCCCGCTGTCACGCTTTGCCCTGATCGACCTGCTGCGCGCCGAGGATCGCCGCTACGAGGGCAAGGTCGCCACCTACGACATCGAACAATCCGGTCTGGGCTATCTGTTCGCCTTCGCCGATTCCCAGCAGGCGACGACTTTCGGCTCGGTGATCGAGGCGTTCGCCCGCACCCATGCCGTGACGACCTGCTGTTCAGCCGAGATCATCGACGGTGTCGCGAGTGGCAAATATCTGATCGCCTACAATATCCTGGGTTCATACGCACTCGCCCGCGCCGCCAAGGATCCCAATATCGTCGTTGTCGCGCCCACCGACTATACGCTGGTCCTGTCGCGCGCCGCCCTGATCCCGACCCGCGCCAGCAATCCTGCCGCCGCGGGCGACCTGATAGATTTCCTGCTGTCCGACGAGGGCCGCCAGTCGCTCAGCGCACAATACCTCTATCTCGCCCCGTCTCAGATGCGCGAAAACGGCCTGATCGGCACCGAGGACGGCGGCTCAAGCCTCCGCCCAATGCCGCTGTCGCCGGTCCTGCTGGTCGGCCTTGACCAACAACGCCGCGCCCATTTCATCAAGCTGTGGCGGTCCGCGTTTTCGGACCGTTAGAATTCTGATCGATTGCCGCTCGGCGATCAGCCTAACGCGATCAGATGATTGTCCCATTGCGTGTCGGCCCTGGCCAACACGGACAGGCCAGCTTGGCCGACGGCCCAGATCCCGCCTTGACCATCCGTCGCAACCAACCCGCCCGGCAGTGCCGCGATGCCGGACATATCGGCGCGGTGATGGGTGGCGAGCGGTTCGCCATGGCCGTCAAACAGCATCACCACCCCGCCGGGGGCCGAGGTCAGCCCGATCATGTCGCCCGCCAGACTGACCGCAATCGACCCGGCATAGCCTTTCATCGCAAAGGCCTGGCCGTCCTTCGGCGGGCAAAGACGCGCCGGCTCTCCCATGGTCCACAGTCCCAGTTGCGGCACCGGTTCCGCCGGATCGCCCTCCCATTGCATCGCAAACGCCACCGTATCGCCCAACTGCGCCAGATGACGGATCGAGTTTTGCCGCAGGTCCGGCGGCAATGTCATCTGATTAAGCATTTCCCCGTCTGGCGACAACAGCGTCAGGTTCGGCTGCATGTCGCGCAGATTGAGCTTGGTCCGGTCGCCCGGATCGGTCCGGATGCCGCCATTGGCCACCATCAGACGGCCATCCGACAGACGCTTCAGGTCATGCGGACCAATGCCGCCACTGTCCCACTCGGCCATCCGGCGAAACCCTGCCGTTTCCCAGACACCAATTCGCCCCGCCGACCCCTCGGCCACCACTTCAGAGGTCATCAACACCGACCCATCCACCGAAAACACCCCGTGACCGTTGAACTGGCGGCCGTCAGGTGGCGCCAGCTGGTGCAGAACCCTGCCGGTCAGGCAATCTATCACGAGCGCAAAGGTACCGGGCCGGCGGGCAAAGGCTATGGCAAGTGCCGCCGTCGGATGCGCCGCCGCCGCATGGCCTCGCGCCGGCAAGGCGATCTGGAACAGGCTGCGGCCCTGCGCGGTCAACCCCTGCAGCACAAACGCCTCGCCTCGTTTGCCCGCCGCAAGACAAGCCGGGCTACCCACTTCGGCCCAGCTGACCCGCGGCAGGGTGGCACAGATCAGACCGGTCAGAAATGCACGCCGTGTTGCCATCTCAATCCCCATCCGCTGCGTTGAACCCGATGCCGACATCCAGTTCCGGCCCCAACTCACCCAAGGCATTTTCCCGCACCGCCGTGACCGCCTGCTGCAAAATCTCCACCTTCAACCGTCCCTGCGGCGTGGCGACCCCGGCAAACACCGGATCGTCCAGCTTGCCCGCCAATTCAATCGCCCGGTCAAGACTGGCAAGGGTCAGCGGCACATCCGGTGTCAAAGTCTCGACCATCGCCTTAAGGCTGCGCAGCGACAACGTCACATTGATCAGACTGCGGCCCGAGGCGACCGCCTCGGCGCGTTCGGGATGAGGTTTGTCGAAATTGCCCAGGGGTCGGCCCAGCCGCTGATCCTCGGTGAATTCCAGCGCAGCGATGATCTGGGTGAACAGGGCCTGCCGCACTTCGGGGCGCGTCAGATAAGTGGTGTTGCCTGCCTGACCCGCCGTAAGCATGGTGTTACCGTACCCTGACCGCCAGGCGTCATTGATCAACATCGCAACCCGCGCCAGATCATTGGCAGTGGCCCGGATCAGCGCGCAGGGGTCGGCGGGCAAGGGGTCACTTGGGTACAGCAAGCGCTCCAACCCCGACAACCCCCGCGCCGCAACCGATTGATCGGCAAAGTTTTCCGCGGTAAGCGCCGCCGCATCGCCCAAGAGCAACCCGCGCTGCGCCTTTGCGCCCGCGCCTTTCGGGTCAGGCCAGTAGTCGATCGCCAGACCAAGCCCGTTCTGCTCGGCGGGGCCAAAGTGCAAAGGCTGCACCGCAACCCAGGCGTCATAAGCCGCATTGAACGGCGCGCGCAGGGCAGACTGATCGCAGGTTGTGGCAGCCATGTCCGATAATTCCTGGGTCGCTTGCGCGAACTTGGCGTAGCCGGGCAGAATGTAGCCCGTCACCGTCTCGGGAAAATCCGCCCAGACCGGGGTGGCGCAGCAGAGAGCGAGCAACAGGGGTTTCAGCATGTCAAAGACTCTCCAGAAAGGCGATCAGCGCGTCACGGTCAGGTTTCGGCAAGGCCACGACTGCGTCACGCTGGCCCTGCGCCTCGCCACCATGCCACAGCACCGCCTCCAGCAGCGACCGCGCCCGCCCGTCATGCAGGAAATCGCTGTGGCCCGAGATTTGCGCCGTCAGGCCGATGCCCCACAAGGGTGGCGTCTTCCATTCGCGGCCAGTGGCACGGCCTTCGGGCCGGTCGTCGGCCAACCCCGGCCCCATGTCGTGCAGCAACAGGTCGGTATAGGGCCAGATCAGTTGAAAGCTCTGCTCTGGCTGGCCCTCCAGCCGCGAGGTGACATATTTCGGCGAATGACAGCCAGTGCAGTTCAGGCTGTAGAACAAGGCCTTGCCACGCAAAACCGTCGGGTCATCCACTGACCGCCGCTCCGGCACCGCCAGATTGCGCGCGTAGAACGTCACCAGATCAAGGCTTTGGCCATCAACCTCCAACCCGTCGCGCAGGTCCGGCTGCTCGCCGTTCGGCGCGGACCGGCAGGCGACCTGTGCCTCGCTGCAATCGCCCCAGGGGTCCGGATGCAGCGTTGTCGACAGCCCCATATCCCCCGAAAACGCCGCCGCCGACTGATCGCGGACCGTTGCCGCCCCGCCCTTGTAGCCAAATCGGCCAAGCGCCGGCCGGCCCAGTTCGGCGCTTGGCACAATGCTGGCCCGGCCCGAAATCCCGTCACCGTCGGCGTCCGTCTCATCGACATGGGCAAGGATATCCGCCGCCGGGATCGCCTCCAGCAGCCCCAACCCGATCATCTGCGGTGCCAGACGCGGCGACAGCATGGTACCCGGTTGCAGCGGGCCATAGCCAAGGTCCGTTACACGGTACTCCGGTGCCCGGAGCGACACCGCAGTGCCGTCACCCATCGCCACCGACACTTCAGTGTAGCGGATCGTCATCTGGCCCTCGGCAGCCTGCCCCGCCACGGCAAAGGTCTGCAACTGGCCGCCGTAGACCGGTTCCGGCAGGCTGGCCAGCCAATCCTTGATGTTGTCCACAGCGTCGCCTCCCGGAACCGACAGGCGCAGAAACAGCGAAACCGCCCTCTCCTCCCCGACCGGCACATGGCCGCGCCCATCCTTCAGATGGCAATCCTGACAGGCATGGGCATTGTAAAGCGGCCCCAGACCATCCGATGCCAGCGTCGATGACGGCGCCGGAACCCAGGTCTTGGTGAACAACGCATTGCCAAGGTTGAAATTCATCTGGCGGTCAAACGGCATATTGCCCGAGAACTGCGAGAACACGTCAGCACTCGACCGGACCCGCACCGAAGCCGCACCAGCCGGTTTCGCCTCAAACGCCTCGGGTCTGGAGAAATCCGTGGTCGGCGCAACGACGGCGACAATCCGCGCCATCTCGGCTTTGGTGCGGGGCAAAGTCATCAACGGGCTGTCGTCCAGCGACTGGGCCAGACAGGGGCCAGCCAGCAGCGGAAATAGCAGAACGGCCTTCATCATCGTGTTCGGTCCTTCTGCGGGCTACTGAAACACCCCACCGGGGTTGTCGAGACTGTCCGATCCTTCAAACGCCGCCGCCGTCAGGCCCAGAGCCTTGATCGCCCGCTGGATCGACGTGGTCTGGGTGATCAGGGCGTTCACGCCACCCATGATCAGCGCCTCCCCCGCCTTGTTGCCGGGGGCGAGCATCTGGTCGATCTTCATCCCACCGTCGCCCGCCACTTTGATCGCCGTCATGGCCACCATCGTGGCGTCCAGTTCCGACCGCAGTTGCGTGTCCACGCCCGGGTCCGCCACTGCGACCAGTTCGGACAGAGACGGACCGGACACTACCGTGCCATCCACCCGGGTATAATGGCCCAGATAAACGTTCTGGATTCCCAAGGCGTCATAGTAGTCGCTGTTATGGGTGTTGTCAGAGAAGCAGTCGTGCTCCTCCTCAGGGTCGTTCAGCATCAGGCCCAGCCGCATCCGCTGCCCGGCCAACTCGCCATAGGACAGGCTGCCCATGCCCGTCAGCATCGCAGTCAGTGCGGCCTGCGGATCACTGACGATGACCTGCCGGGCGGCCCCGCCTTCCGCCCAATTCCCAACCATCTCGGTCAGGTCGCTGACCAGCAGCGTTGTCGCTGCCGCAAGATAAGCGGCGCGGCGGTCGCAATTGCCGCCGGTGCAGCCTGCGCCCAGCACAAAGTCGGTATAGGGTCGCTGCCCCGCCCCCGGCCCGGTGCCATTCAGGTCCTGACCCCACAGCAGAAACTCAATCGCATGATAGCCCGACGCGACATTCGCCTCGATCCCCCCTGCCTCCTGCAAGGTGCCTGCGATCAGCTCTGGCGTGATCGTCGTCGCATCAACCTCCGCCCCCGACAGGGTGAATTTCGGCGACGCGATGACGTTCAGCGTCGCCAGCTCGTTCTCTTCATTCTGGCCATACGACGGGTCGACATAGTCGATCAGGCCCTCGTCCAGCGGCCAGGAATTCACCCGGCCCTCCCAATCGTCAACAATGGCGTTGCCAAAGCGGTAGGCTTCCGACTGCTGATAGGCCGGTCGCGCCGCGATCCATGCGGCACGGGCGGCGGCCAGACTGGCGTCAGACGGCGATGCGATCAGCGCCGCCACCGCCTGTTGCAGCGTCTCGGCCGTGGTCAGACTGTCGCCGTAAGTTGCCTCGGCAATATCGGCATAGGTTTTGGCAACCTCGGCCGGTGTCGCGGAGAGGGCCGGCTGGGAGAACACGGTTGCCCCCAGCACGGCGAAGACGCAGGATAGTTGAACGGTCATGGGAATGCTCTCTTGCGGAATTGGCTTCGAAAATGGCGGCTCATTTGGTCAGGATCAACTTGCCGGATTTGGTCAGGCGCAGAGTATACACCTGATCATCCAACACGATGCGGGCCACCGAAACCCCAGCCAAAAGCGCGCGGGCGTCATGTATAGGCGTGTCAATGGGCTGCGGAACTGACCGAGGCGTCACGCCCACCGACGCTGTCTTGGCGGGCAGCAGATGGAACGTCGAAAGGTCGGCTGTCATAGTGTCCTCGGCTATCGGGGCTGACGGTGATCAGGACCGGGCTCCCCGACGGGCGGGTGGCTAGGGCAGGTCTATAACTGAGTGATTTTGTCGCCTTTGTAAACCCGATTCTTTCGGTCACCTTTTCGAAAGCCGGATTTGGCCAATGAAAACTCCGCAAGACTATCGCACCATCTTGCCGCAAAACCATATTGCCGCCGAATTGTAACGCAGTCGGGTGCTGACATCCGGGTCATTCGTCGGGAATATTCTCTTTCAATATGAGTTGCATCCGCAGCGGAATGTATGTGTAGGACTGGCGCCGCGCCGCCGCCGCCAGGATGTTCAGCGCCTCCCGCGCCTCCACCCGCGGGTTCTGGTCGATCACCGCGTCGATGGTGCCGTCAAGCAGGAACCGCTTGTTGCTCTCGGTAGCCTCATGGCCGATCAGCACGATCGACCGCGCCACGCCGCGCGCCTGCAACTCGGCCGCGATCCCTGATGACCCGCCACCCACATTGTAAATCGCCGCCAGGTCCGGATGCAGGTCCAGGAGCAACCGGGTTTCCTCAATCGCGCGCTGCCGGTCATCGCGGATCTCGCGCAGTTCGAGGATCTGGATATTGGGAAACTCGTCGCGCAGAATGTGGCGAAAGCCCATCTCGCGCTCTTCATGACCCCGGTACGACAGCGACCCGGCAAATAGCGCCGCCTTGGCCGGGGCTCCGGCCGGCAACAACCGCCCCATGACCTGCCCGGCAAGACGCCCCGCCTGGCGGTTGTCAATTCCGACATAGGCCACGCGCGGCACGTTCTGGATGTCCGACGCCAGCGTCAAAACCTGAGTATCCGCCTGCACCAGGACACGGATCGCGTCACGCACCATCGGGTGATCCTGCGCAATCATGCCGATGCCGTGCACCTTGCCGCGCAGGTCCAGCAGGTGCGCCTTCAGCGTCTGCGGGTTGAACCCCTCGATCCGCTCCACCCGCACCGCCAAACCGGGTCGGCCCACGGCATTCAGGTCGATCTGCCGATGCAGCGAGTCGATGAACGCATTGGTGCCCGCCGGCAGCAGAAACACCAATTCGATCAGCCGCTCCTCGGCAACCTCTCGCACAGCCGCATCAGCGATGTAGCCCAGCCGCCGCGCCACTTCGAGCACGATTTCGCGGGTCCGCCCCCGCACGCCCTCGCGGCCATTCAGCACCCGGTCCACTGTGGCCGTCGACAACCCGGATGCCGCCGCGACGTCCTGCAGCGTCACCCGAGACGGGAAGCTTTGCGTTCTGGTCATCTGCATGGCCCTTTGCGCCTTCGATCCGGGCGAACCCCTGCTCCTTTAGTGCCACCAAATCGCCACGCTGTAAATGATGTGTTATGATGTAATTGAGCAAGTCTTTGATGAACTCTCGTCCGAAGTCAGCGCGCGGCCGCCCGGTCTGCGGCTTGTATTTGCCAAAACAGATGGATTTTGACGGAAATCTGCCAAAACTCCTCCATCTTTTCGCCGAGCCCAGCAAATTCTGGTTTCAGAATCGTTGACGAAACCGCAAAACTAATCATAAAACATCATTCTGGGCCCATCAACGAATGGCCCCTGCTGTCTTGGGAGGGAAGCAATGGACCAATCGAACCGCATTTCGCGGCGTCAGCTGCTGGCGACTGGTGGGAAACTGGCCGTCTTTGGCGCGGCAATCGGCATCGCCCCGAAATTCATCCGCCCGGCGCGGGCCCAGTCCACCGATGCCCTCGCCCCCGGCATGATCGGCGGTCCGACGGGCTTCGCCGGGGCCGAGCGTTATCAATATGGCCCCGACACCCCCGAAGGCCGCGCCATCGAGGCGATCAAGACGCTGAAAGGCGCAGGCAAAGCCCCCAGCAAGATCGTGATGGGGCTGTCAGACGGCTCGATCGGTCAATTGACCCAGCCCTTCCCCGCCGGCGCGCCGTCGATCAAGGACCTGTGGGAAAAGGAAACCGGCATCACGCTGGAAATCGTCGGCCTGCCGAACGGTCAGGAATTCACCAAGACCATGCAGGACATCTCCACCAGTGCCGGGGCCTATGACATCTACTCGACGGACTGGAACCGTCTGGGCGATCTGGCAGAGTCGGGCGGCATCGCCAAATTGGACGACTTCGTCGACCAGTACAAACCGCAATGGGACGACCCCGCGCACGGCTATGTCAACGGTGCGCAGGGCGTCGCCCTGTTGAACCAGTACCGCGGAAACACCTATGGCGTGTCGCTGGACGGCGACTTTCAGACCTGGGTCTACCGCACCGACCTGTTTGGCGACGCAGCCGAGCAGTCGGCGTTCAAGGACAAATACGGCTACGACCTCGCCACCCCCAAGACCTGGAAACAGCATTCCGACATCGCCGCCTTCTTCCAGCGCCCCGACAAGGGCCTGTTCGGATCTACGGATCTGCGCAATCAGGGCTGGGGCTATACGAACTGGTATCAACGCTACACCTCGATGGCCTCGCCCAACCAATACCTGTTCGGCGACGACGGTGTGCCCTTGATCAACTCCGACCAAGGCATCGCCGCCACCCAGGACTACATCGACAGCCTGTCGCACCATTCGCCCGACGCCATCAGCTGGGGCTGGCCCGAGCAATACGGCAATTTCGCCTCAGGTGGCGCCGCGATGACCTGCGCCTTCTCCAACCTGCCGAAGTTCCTCGACAATGCCGGCAACACCGGCTCCACCGTCACTGGCAAGATCGGCTCCATGCTGCCGCCGGGGCATGAGGTGGACGGCAAGATCGTCAGCCGCTCGGTGCTGTGGTTCTCGCTCACCGGCATGGTCTCGGCGCAGTCCAAGAACCAGGAAGCGGCCTATCTCTTGCTGCAATGGCTCGGCTCTGCGCGGATCTATTCATGGATGACTGCCAATCCCGGCGGCTATTTCGACCCGTTCTCGCTGAACGACTTTGCCGATCCCCTGGTCCGCGAAACCTACCACGCCTACCACATGGATATCGTGCGCGAGACAGTGGCGCGGACGGTGCCGTCGATCAACTTTGCCGGTGCCACCGCCTACCACAACGCGCTTGACGAAAACCTCGTCGCCTCGTTGACCGGGTCCAAGACGGCGGCACAAGCGATGGCCGACACCGCCGACGCCTGGGCCAAGATCACACGCAGGACCGGCGAGGATAAGATCATCGAGGCGATCAAGGGCAACAAGGCCGCCTGGCCTACCGTACTGGACCCGGTCTGACGCTCCCGTATCAGATCAAACTCAGGACCGGCGCGGACCAGGCGCGCCGGTCATTTTCTGACACTGCCAATCGCCGGACCCAATATGACCCGCTCTCTGGCCTATGAGGCCCTTCGCTACCTCGCCATCCTGCTGGCCGTCGCAATCGCCCTGATCCCGATCCTCTGGATGGCCTCGATGGCGTTCAAGCCGATCCCGGAATGGCAGGCCACCGGCTCCGCCCTGACCTGGATCCCGCGCGCGCCGACGCTGGACAACTTTCGCTTCATCTTCGGCACCAGCAATTCCGACCTGATCGTGGCGCTGGACCGCACGGCATTGAAACCCATCCTGTCGTCGTTCCTGTCAGCCGGCTTTGGCACCGTGATCGCGATGACCACCGGCACCGCCGCCGCTTATGGCCTGTCGCGCTTTGGCTCCGGCGCCAACCTGCCCTTGGCGCTGGTGCAACTGCGCCTGTTCCCGCCGATGGCCGTGATGACCCCAGTGATGATCATGTGGGCTTTCCTGAACATGACCGACACCTGGTGGGGCCTGGCGCTCGTTTATGGCATCGTCACCCTGCCGTTCGCTTTCTGGCTGATGAAAACCTTCTTCGACGACATGCCGCGCGAAATCGAAGAAGCGGCGATGGTCGAAGGCTGCACCCGCGTCCGGGTGTTTCTGCGCATCACCTTGCCGATGATGCGCGCTCCCCTCGCCTCTGCCGCCCTCTTCGTCTTTATCCTGAACTGGTCCGATTACCTGATCGCCCTGCTGCTGACGACCCGCGAATGGGTGACCATCCCGGTCTACATGGCCTCGCTGTCGTCCTCGATGACCGGCCAGCTTTACGGCGCAAAAGCCGCTCTCGGCCTGATCGCTGCCGTGCCACCAGTCGTGTTGGGGGTACTGATCCAGAAACATCTGGTCCGCGGCCTGACCTTCGGGGCGCTGAAGCAATGAAAGATGACGCCGCCAAACTCGGCTTCCGCCTGACCCTGCCCGCCCAGGTGCTGGTGCTGTTCATCTCGGTCTTCCCGCTGCTCATGCAGCTTTACATCTCGCTGACCGACTGGTCGCCGCTGTCCGGCCTGAACTGGACCCGGGCCTGGCAGATGTGGAACAGCTTCGCCAATTACAGCGACCTGATCCACGACCACCGCCTGTGGGCCGCCCTCGGCCGCACCGTCTTTGTCATGGCCGTCTGCGTACCGGTCGAGTTCCTGCTGGGCCTCGGCCTTGCCACCCTGTTCATGGACAACTTTCCGGGCAAGCGGCTGTTCTACTCGATCCTGATCATGCCGATGATGGTGGTGCCCGCCGTCGCCGGCTACATGTTCTTCATGCTGTTCCAGTCCGGCGGCCCGATCAACGACATCTTGTCAGGCCTGATCGGCCACCCCGTCACCATCGCCTGGCTCTCCAGCCCGAACCTCGCCCTATTCGCCGTGATGGTCGCCGACATCTGGCAATGGACACCCTTGATGTTCCTGATCCTGCTGGCCGGTCTGGCAGGCGTGCCCGATGACCAGATCAAGGCCGCCACCCTGCTCGGCGCCAACCCTTGGCAGCGTTTCCTGACCATTGTCCTGCCGCGCATGAAGACCATAATCGGCATCGCCCTCGCCATCCGCGTCATCGAGTGTTTCAAGATCTTCGACACCCTGTTCATCATGACCGGCGGCGGCCCCGGCGTCGCAACCGAAACCATCAGCGTTTACATCTACAAGATCACCACCCAGGACCTGATCTGGGGCTATGTCGCCGCCATTGCCCTCGCCATCCTGATTGTCCTGTCGGTGGCCTGCGTCTGGGCGCTGAAACGGATGGCCCGCCAATGACCGCCATTCACCTGCAAAACCTCGTCAAACGCTTCGGCCCCTTCACCGCCCTGAAAACCATGGACCTTACCATCGAGAATGGTGAGTTCATGGCGCTCCTCGGCCCGTCTGGCTGCGGCAAATCCACCACGATGAACATGATTGCCGGAATGGAGAGCCCCAGCGAAGGCCGCATAATGTTCGGTGACCGCGACATGGCTGGTGTCCCGATGGGCCGTCGTGGCGTCGGCTTCGTATTCCAGAACTACGCCATCTTCACCCACATGACTGTCCGCCAGAACCTCGCCTATGGCCTTCGCGCCACCCGCCGGCCCGCCGACGAGATCGCCCGCCGCACCAAAGCCATGGCCGACCTGCTGCAACTGACCGACCTCCTGGACCGCCCCTCGGCTGGCCTGTCGGTCAACATCCTGCAACGCGTCGCCATCGGCCGCTCCGCCATCATGGAGCCCGCCATCTTCCTGCTCGACGAGCCGCTCTCCAATGTCGACGCCGCCTTCCGCGCCGTCATGCGGACCGAACTGAAACAGCTGCAGCGCACCTTCAAACAGACCATGGTCTACGTCACCCATGACCAGCTGGAGGCGATGACCATGGCCGACCGCATCGCCGTCATGGACCACGGCGTGCTGCAACAGGTCGGCACGCCACTGGAGATCTACAACAACCCCGCCAACCTGTTCGTCGCCCGTTTCATCGGTTCCCCCGGCATGAACCTGCTGCAGGGTACCCCTGTTGAAACCGCCCGGGGCCTCGCCATCGACCTCGGCCCCCTCGGCCTGACCCCTACATTGTTGCCCGAGCAGGCCGCCGCCGTCCGTCCGGGCAAAGGCCCCGTCCTTTACGGCTTCCGCCCCGAACAGGCGACCATTGTGGGCGACGCCCAAGGCATGGCCATGCCCGTCACCTTCGTCGAACGCATCGGCGCCCGCACCATCCTGCATCTGGGCAATGGCCCGCAAACCGCCAAGACTGTCTTCGAAAACGAAGCCGGTTTCGAACAGGGCAAGATCCTTCACTTCGCCCCTCACCCCGCCGCCGTGCGCCTGTTTGATGCCGCCACCGGCACTGCGTTGAAGGGGCATTAGATGGCCGAAATCGCCTTCCAGAACGTGACCAAGTCCTACGGAGCCACCGTGGCTGTCAACGACGCCAGCTTCACCGTGGCCGACAACGAGTTCTTCTGCTTCTTTGGCCCGCCGCTGTCGGGCAAAAGCACCATCCTGCGCCTGATCCTCGGCCTCGAAAAACCGGACTCGGGGGAAATCCTGATCGACGGCAAACGCGTCAACGACACCACCCCCGCCGCCCGCAACATCGCGATGGTTTTTCAGAACCTCGCCCTGTTCCCCCACATGACCGCCGCCGAAAACGTCCGCTTCCCACTGGTTGAACGCCACGAACCCGCCGACAAGATCGCCACCCGCCTGCAGGATGTCGCCGAAAAACTCCATATCGCCCATATCCTGCACAAAATGCCCGGCCAGCTGTCCGGTGGCGAACGTCAAAGGGTCGCCATCGCCCGCGCTCTGGTCCGCGACCCCGCCGCCTATCTGATGGACGACCCGATCTCTGCCCTCGACGCCCGCCTTCGGGAGGAAACGCGGGTCGAACTCAAACGCATCCAGCGTGAGGCCGGCCGCACCCTGATCTACGTCACCCACGATCAGGAAGAGGCGATGTCGGTCGCTGACCGCATGGCGATCCTCGAACGCGGCATCCTCCGCCAGATCGGCCGCCCGGTCGAGATCTACGACCACCCCGCCACCACCTATGTGGCTCAGCTGCTCGGCTCACCCGGCGTGAACATCCTGTCCGCCCGTCGTATGGGTGCGACCTACGACCTCGCCGACGGCGCCCTCCAGCTGACCGCTCCCGATGGACTGGCCGGTGTCACCGAGCTCGGCCTCAGACCAGAAGACTTGCGCGTCACCCCGTGGCAAGGTGGCACCGGCCGCCCTGCCACCGTGACCGAGGTGGAACCCCTGGGCGGCTACACCGTCGTCACCCTTGCCGCCGGACCGACCCCGCTGCGCGCCCTGATGCGGGGCCAGCCGGACATTCGCGTCGGCGCAGAAGTCGCCCTGACCTGCGACCCGGCTCAGGTCATCTATTTCGGGGACAAGGGTCAGGCCTTGTCCCGCATCGGAGGAGAAAGACTATGACCGACGCAATGGGTTTCCAACCCGATCCCACCGTCCGAACCAATGACCTCGCCATCGGCTGCATCGGCGCGGGCATGATCATGGCCGAATGCCACCTGGCCGCCTACAAGGAGGCCGGATTTCACGTCGCCGCCATCGCCAGCCGCACCAGATCCCATGCCGCAACCGTGGCCAGCCGCTGGGGCATTCCCAAGGTCCACGACACCCCCGAGGCCCTGATCGCCGATCCGTCGATCGAGGTTCTCGACATCGCCTACCCGCCCGACCAGCAACCCGCCCTGATCCTCGCCGCGCTGAAACAGCCCCATATCAAGGCCATCCTCGCCCAGAAACCGCTTGCCCTGACCCTCGCCGATGCCATCGCGCTGCGCGATGCGGCGGCCAAGGCGGGCAAGCTGCTCTCCGTCAACCAGAACATGCGCTATGACCAGTCGATGCGGGTCCTGAAACAGCTGCTCGACCACGGCGACCTCGGCGAGGTCGTCTTCGCCCAGATCGACATGCACGCCATCCCGCATTGGCAGGGGTTTCTGGCCGATTACGACCGCCTGACGCTGGCCAACATGTCGGTCCACCATCTCGACATCCTGCGCTTCCTGTTCGGCGACCCGACCGAGATCACGACCCAAACCCGAAAGGACCCGCGCACCACCTTTGACCACAAGGACGGCATCACCGTCTCCACCCTGCGCTTCCCGTCAGGCGTGCTTGCGGTCAGTCTGGAGGATGTCTGGTCCGGCCCGCGCGCCGAGGGTTATGACAACGATCAGCACATCAACTGGCGCGTCGACGGCACGCAAGGCGTCGCCAAAGGCACCATCGGCTGGCCCAATGGCGCGGCCAGCACCCTGACCTATGCCTCGCAGAAGACCACCGGCGGCAAATGGGTCACCCCGACATGGGACACCATGTGGTTCCCGCAGGCGTTCATCGGCGTGATGGAACAACTGCAGCACGCCGTCAAAACCGGTACCACGCCCGCCCTGACCGTCGCCGACAACGTCAAGACCGTGGCCCTGATCGAGGCCGGCTACAAGTCGATGGCCGAAGGCCGCACCGTGAAACTGTCAGAAATTTCAACGAACTAAGGGAGGACTACCATCATGATGCAATCCGGGATTTTCACAGGCTACTTCCCCTACGGGCTGGAAGAAACCGCCAGACGCATCCGCAGCCACGGCTTCAACACCGTGCAGCTGGACCTGCATTTCAAGGACATCGACCTTTCCGCCGGCCAGATCACCGACGCCAAGGCAAAACAGGTCCGCGACACCTTCCGCGACCAGAACCTGCCGATCTGCTGCCTGTCGGGCTATACCAACATCATCCACCCCGACCTTGCGCACCGCAAAGCCAATGTCGACCGGCTGAAGGAACTGCTCCGCAATGCCCGCAAATTCGGCACGCCCTATGTCATCTCGGAAACCGGCACCTACAACACCGAAAGCGAATGGATGTCCGACCCGAAGAACAAATCGGAGGAGGGGTTCGAGATGTGCCGCAAGGTCATCTCCGAATTGTCGCAGGTCGCCTACGACCACGGCGCGCAATTTCTGTTGGAAACCTATGTGAACAACGTCGTGGGCTCGGTCGAAGAAACCGTCAAGATGTTCGCCCAGGTCGATCACCCCGGCCTTGGTCTCTTGATGGACCCGACCAACTACTTTGAGGATCACAACATCGACAAGATGGACTTCATCCTCGACCAGGTCTTTGACACGCTGGCCGACAAGGTGAAAATCGCCCATGCCAAAGACGTCGCCCGCGCCCAGGACACCTCGGAAAAGCACGCCGATATTGGCGATGACGACGCGCTTGCCAGCCACACCTTCCGCGGCGTCGGCGCGATTGCCCTTGATGCGCCCGGGATGGGGGTGCTGAACTACGACCTCTACCTGCAACGGCTGGCCGAAAAATGCCCGAACATCCCGGTCATCATCGAACATCTCGACGAGGCCGACGTGCCGCGCTCCAAAGCTTTCCTTGACGGCAAGTTCAAGGCAAACGGAGTATGACAAGATCGGGCGGCGCATCCCGCGTCGCCCGCCGCAAAGGTGCCGCATGACCCGACTGTTTGACCAAGACCTGACCAGACTGGACCTCGCCCGCCGCAGCGGCAGCCTTGCGGCATACGGCGGCGTGCGTCTGATGGAACTGTCCGACGGTCTGGAACGCGGCATTCGTCTCTTGGAATTCCGCACGGGCACCGGCCTGCGCTTCACCGTCCTGATCGACCGCGCGATGGACATTTGCGAGGTGGAATACAAAGGCCAGTCGATCGGCTGGCACGGCCCCTCGGGCTTGCGCCACCCCGGTCTGCACGAATATGACAGCGAAGGCGGTTTCAGCTGGGGCCGCAGCTTCACCGGCTTCCTCGTCACCTGCGGCCTTGACCACACCCTCGGGCCAGAGGAAGTCCCCGCCGACAACTACAATTACCCCGGCATCCCGACGAACAAACACGGCCTGCACGGCCGCATCTCCACCATCCCCGCCAGACTGACCGGCTATGGCGAATGGTGGGACGGTGAGCGTTGCATCCTTTGGGCCGAGGGCCAGGTCCGTCAGGCCGCCACCTTTGGCGAAAACCTGACCCTGTACCGCCGCATCGAAGTTGACCTCGGCAGCAACGAAATCCGCCTGACCGACCGGGTCGAAAATACCGGCTTCCTGCCGAACCCGCATATGTTCTTCTACCACATTAACATCGGCGCCCCCCTGCTGGCCGAACACAGCCGCTACCTCGCCCCGATCACCGACGTGGTCTGGGCCGTTCACACCGCCCGCTACCGCGCACAAAATGTCGGCTACCAGACCATGCCCGCCCCCCTCGACAATTTCGCCGAACAGGTCTGGCAGCACGAAATCGCCGCCGACCGCAATGGCGAGGTCCCGGTCGCCTTGGTCAACGACCGCCTGTCCCTCGGCATCGAAGTGGTCACCCGCAAGGACCAACTGCCCTGCCTGTACGAATGGCAGCACTTTCAAGCCGGCGGCTATGCCCTTGGCATCGAACCCTCCACCCACCATGTTCTGGGCGACACTGCCGCCCGCGAGCGGGGTGAGATGATCTGGCTGCAGGGCCAGCAAAGCCGCGACTACAACAGCACCTTCCGCATCCTCGACGGCGCAGACGACATTGCCGCCGCTGAAACCCGCATCACCGCCATCGCCCGCCAACCGCAAGACGACTACCCCCAGCCCTCAGGCCAGTTCCGGCCTTTGACCGGGCGCGGGACCGAGTGAAGGACCATCCATGCTAGACCAGACCCCCAACCAGACGACGCTTGTCGAAAAACGCGACTACTCGCTGACTGGACCCAGTGCGCAACGGGCGATGGAACTGGGGCTGGTGTCGGCGGAATGGTATCACTCCGAAGTGCCGCGCAAGGTGATGAAGGACCTGATGCAACGCAAGGACGGCCCCGCCATCCGCGACACCGTGATCTGGCTTGGCCTCCTCGCGCTCACCGCCCTCGGCGGCATCTATTTCTGGGGCACCTGGACCTGTGTGCCGTTCTGGTTGGTCTACGGTGTTCTGTACGGTTCTGCCTGCGACAGCCGCTGGCACGAATGCGGCCATGGCACGGCGTTCAAGACCTCATGGATGAACGATGTCGTCTATGAAATCGCCAGCTTCATGGTGATACGCAACCCGGTCACCTGGCGGTGGAGCCATGCCCGCCACCACACCGACACCATCATCGTAGGTCGTGACGCCGAGATTGCCTGGATGCACCCGACCAGCCCGGTTCTGAACGTGTTGCATTTTGTCGGGGTGGTCGACGCCTGGGCCTCCCTGAAGGTGCTGGCCCGCAATGCCACCGGCAATATGTCGCCGGATGAGCGCAACTATATCCCCGCGTCCGAACTGCCCCGGGCCGTCTTTGCCGCCCGCATCCACATGGCGATCTACGCCGCCACGCTGATCGTCGCCCTCTGGATGCAATCCTTCCTGCCTTTCATGGTGATCGGCCTGCCGCGGATTTACGGCTGCTGGCACATGATCTTGACCGGTCAGGTTCAGCATGGCGGTTTGGCCGAGGATGTGATCGACCACCGCCTCAACTCGCGCACTTGCCTGATGAACCCGCTAAGCCGCTGGATCTATTGGAACATGAACTACCACGTCGAACATCACATGTTTCCCATGGTGCCCTACCACGCCCTGCCCCGCCTGCATGCCCTGATCAAGGACGATCTGCCCGCCCCCTGCCCTTCGATCTATGCCGCCTTCGCCGAGATGATCCCGGCCATCAGGCGTCAGCGGCATGAAAAGGGCTATTACCTGCGCAAGGAGCTGCCTCCCTCTGCCCGCCCCTACCGCGAAGAATTCCACCAAGAAGTCCCCGACCGTGCGGGAATGGAGAGTTAGAATGCCCTGGATCCCAGCCTGCTCCACCGATGACATCGACCCCGAGGACGTTCTGCGCTTCGACCATGCCGGCCAGACCTACGCCATCTACCGTGACCCCAAGGGCGCCTTCTTCGCGACCGAGGGCCTGTGCAGCCACGAAAAGGTCCGGCTCTGCGATGGCCTTGTGATGGGCGACCAGATCGAATGCCCCAAACACAACGGCCGTTTCAACTACAAGACTGGCGAAGCGCAGCGCGCCCCGGTCACCCTCAACCTGAAAACCTTCCCGACCCGGGTAAGTGGCGACACCGTCGAAATCGAGGTGGCATGATGGCCCGCCGAAAGCCCACCATCGCCGACCTGCGCGCCCTGAAAGGCAAGGGCCAGTTGACGATGCTGCGTCTGTTCTCCCTGGAAGAGGCCGCCGCGGCGGAAGAGGCCGGCATCGACATCGTGTCGGTCCCACCCGAGCTTGTCACAGACCCCGACTACCGCAAGGCCGCGCCCTCCCTGTTCTCGATGACCGGCCAGGACCATCGCGGCGCGGGTACGCCGGAAGACTACCTGCGGTTCTCCGGCCAAATGCTGATGGCCGGTGCCGACGCGATGTATTGCTCCGGCAGCCTCGCCACCGTCAGGTACCTGACCGACGAACACATCCCCGTGGTGGGCCATGTCGGCCTTGTCCCCTCGCGCAACACGTTCACCGGCGGCTTCAAGGCCGTCGGCAAAACCGCCCCGACCGCCGCCGCCATGCTGGCCGAGGTCCGCGCCTATGAGACCGCCGGTGCCTTCGCGGTGGAGATCGAGGTCGTCCCGGTCGACGTCGCCACCGAAATCAGCAAACGCGTCAACATCCTCTTGTGGTCAATGGGCGCGGGCCCGGGCTGCGACGCGCAATACCTGTTCTCCGAAGACATTCTCGGCACCAACCGGGGCCATATGCCGCGCCACGCCAAGGTCTACCGCAACTTCGCTGCCGAATATGACCGTCTGCAACGCGACCGCGTCGCCGCTTACAAAGAGTTCATTGCTGATGTTGCCAGCGGTGCCTATCCCGAACCGAAACATGTCGTCCCGATGGACCCGGCCGAACGGGCGGCGTTCCTCAAGATGATCAGCTAGCTTCACATGAACCCTACGATGCGCTTCAGCGCCGCCTGCAAATCGGACTGCAAGGCCGCTTCCGCCGCATCCACATCCCGCGCAGCGCAGGCCGACAGGATCGCCACGTGCTCGCGCAGCGTCCGCAGGATGATCGGGCTGGCGAACTTCCGGTCCAGCCGCAACAGCCGCAGATAATTCATCATCCGCCGGTAGCTGATCTCCACCAGCGGGTTGCGCAAGATCCCGATGACCGACCCGTGCAGCACCTGCTCCAGCGCGTCCACCTCAGCGAGATCCTCGGCCAGCACCCCCCGCGCCTCGATCCCCGCCGGGTCACAGATCTTGGTCGGCGCCAAAGAGGCTTGGTCGGCCATGGAAGCCGCCGTGAAGATCGAAGCGATCCGAACCCAACGCCTCGCCGCAAACCTGGTACGACCTGACCAAAGTCTGCGCTGCCTTCCTTGCCCAGGGCACCGTGCCCTGCATCGCCCTCGGC
Organism: bacterium; assembly: GCA_039932095.1. GTDB lineage: Bacteria > Pseudomonadota > Alphaproteobacteria > Rhodobacterales > Rhodobacteraceae > Stagnihabitans. The sequence continues at coordinate 21,859 of JBDTQR010000058.1, forward strand.
AACAAAGGGGGTTTCGGCATGGAGTTCTGGTTCTCCGCCATCGCCGCCTCGCTCTGGACCCCGCAAGAACAGGCTGACTTCGCCGCCGGCAAACTGGCCTGGACCAGCCCGCAAGTGATGGCTGTCCTGCAAAGCTGGGTCGATGCCAAACCGCCGGCTGGTTCCCCAAGGTGCCAACTCCACCGCCAAGTTCATGGACGAATACGAAGGCTTCATGCGCTGCCGACCCTCGGCATCACTCGGGACCACCGGCCTGACCCTGTCAGAGTTCGGCTTCGGCTGCGCCGGCATCGCCGGCATGTACCAGACCTGCCCACCAGACACCGCCCGACAAACCCTGCAAACCGCCTGGGACGCTGGCATCCGCTACTTCGATACCGCCCCGTTCTACGGCACCGGCCTGACCGAACAACGCCTCGGCAGCTTCCTCGCGGGCAAACCCCACGCCGACTATGTCCTTTCCACCAAAGCCGGTCGCCTCCTGACCCCGCCAATCCCGTATGGTTCCTCTGATCATCGGCGGCGTCCTCAACTCTGGCATCCTCGCCACCGGCGCCATTCCCGCCGCCAAGTACAACTACCAAACCGCCTCCCCTGACATCCTGACCAAAGTCGGCGCCCTGGACGCCGCCAGCCGCGCCGCTCGCACCACCCTCCTCTCCGCCGCCCTGCGCTTCCCGCTCACCTCCCGCACCGTCGCTTCCGTCCTGATCGGCGCCGCCACCCCTGCCAGCCTGACGGCCAACCTCACCGCCGCCCAAACTCCCGTCCCGCCC
>JBDTQR010000059.1:0-22302 GCA_039932095.1 bacterium
CGACAACCCGGTTGATGCGGACACAAAAGGCCGGGAAATTGGGGCCGGGTTCAACTTTGGCCTCATCGAGATACAGGGCGCGGTCAATCTCGATCTGCACAGCATGCTTATTGGACAGGGGTCGACCGTAATGCTGGGCAATATAAGCGCCAGCGAAGGGCGAATTGCGCACGACGCGGAAGCCGGCGGTGGCAAAGGCCGATTCGACCTGATCGACGACTTCGCGGCTCGCGGCGGCGCCGAAGCGGTCGCCCAGAACCACCTCCGGCTTGGGCTGACCGGGGCGGGCATGGGCGTCGATGGCTTCGTGCGGCATGGAGTGGCAGTCGATCAGGATCGCCTCGCCAAAGCTGGCCAGGGTTTCGTCGACCAGGGTCTGCAGGGCCTTGTGATAGGGGTGCCAGTGCTGGCTCAGCCGGCGTTCGGCATCGCGTAGGGCAATCTTGCCGGAATAGATTGCCCGGCCACCGGCGACAACGCGGGGAATGACGCCGAGACCGGAAGAGATGCGCGGATTGTGGGCCATGCGGGCGACGCCTTCGATCACGGCGGGGTCAAGTTCGTCGGCGGCGCGGTTGAGGTCGATATAGGCGCGCGGCGTGCGTGCGCACAGCAGGGGCGCGCCGTTCAGCGGGGCGCGGGCGAACAGGCGGTCGACATAGGCATCTTCCGAGGATCGCAAAAGGTGGGGGTCAAGTTGGCTCTGGCTCAGGAACTCGACCGGATAGTCCCGCCCGGAATGGGGGGAGGAAAAGATCACGCTGGTTTCCTGCCGCCGCGGCAGGGTCAGGCGAAAGGCTTCCGGGATCATGCGCACCTCTGTTGACGACAGGTATAACGGCTAAATCGCGCCCACTGAAAGCCCTTGATCAGGGCAGCGCTTGTATTTATAGACCCGACACCGACGCGGTTCCGCCCGCGTCTTTTGTTTTGGGCGGATCGTCAGGGACGTGGGCGGTTAGCTCAGCGGTAGAGCACTACGTTGACATCGTAGTGGCCACTGGTTCGATCCCAGTACCGCCCACCATTCGCCGCCATCCGCAAGGGGGGCAAAGGTTTTCAACTGGTGCGAAGACGCACCGCGACAAGGGAGAGCTGCCATGAAGGTTGCCAACTCGCTCCGTTCGCTGAAGACGCGTCATCGCGATTGCCAGGTCGTGCGCCGCAAGGGCCGCGTCTATGTGATCAACAAGACGCAGAAGCGCTACAAGGCCCGTCAGGGTTGAGCCGCGTTCAGTACGGTTGATGGGCCGCCCTGGGGAAACCTTCGGCGGCTTTTTCATTTGGCTTGAAAGATCGTCCCGATGCATCCCAACCCGGCGTTTCGCAAGGCTTCCACTGATGAGAACCTGGCCTTTGCCCGACAGCGGAGCTTCGGCACGATGTGCGTGAATGGCGCGGAGGGGCCGGTGCTGGCGCATGTGCCGTTCATCCTCGCAGCGGATGGGACCAGCGTGGATCTGCACCTGGCGCGGTCGAACCGGGTGATCGCCGAGGGGCTGCCGGCCAAGGCGGTGCTGGCGGTGGTGGGGCCGGATGCCTATGTCTCGCCTGACTGGTACGGGGTCGCGGATCAGGTGCCGACCTGGAATTACATCACGGTGCATCTGCGGGGTGAGTTGTTCCCGATGCCGCTGGACGGGTTGCGGGCACATCTGGAGGCGCTGTCGGATCAGTTCGAGGCGCGGCTGGCGCCCAAAAAACCGTGGAAGACCGCGAAGATGACCGAAGGCGTGATGGAGCGGATGATGCGGATGATCCTGCCGTTCCGGTTGGTGATTGCCAGCATCGACGGCACCTGGAAACTGGGCCAGAACAAGACGGCAGAGGCGCGGGCCGGTGTGATCGCGGCGCTTGGCGCGCGGGTGGGCGCAGGCTGGCCGGCGGGCGTGGCCCAGGCGATGTCGGCGCTGCCGGAGGACTAGGCCGGCTTCGCGGCAGAGGTGGCGCAAGCTGCACGGTTTAGGCACGGTGGCGCGCCTTCGCGGCCACGACCTCACGATTTCGGGATTTAGCCGTGCCTTGCGTCCGTTTGTCCGCTGGACGCCCCGGCAATCCTTGTCTAAAACCCGCCCAACAAGGCTGCGGGTCCACGCGGCCGGACAAGGTAGACAGGCAGCAGCTTCAACTGCCACCGCAAGGGGAGTTTCATTGGTGTCCCACGCTGACGATCACGCAGGAACCCGCAGGGATTTCCTGTATTACGCGACCGCCGGAGCGGGCGTCGTCGCCACCGGTGCTGCAATCTGGCCTCTGGTCAACCAGATGAACCCGTCAGCCGATGTCAGGGCGCTTGCCTCGATCGAAGTCGACGTCAGCGGCGTGGCCGAAGGCACCCAACTGGTGGTCAAATGGCGCGGCAAGCCGGTGTTCATCCGTCACCGCACCGCGGACGAGATCGCGGCCGCGCGTGCCGTGGCGCTGTCCGATCTGGTCGATACCGCCGCCGAGAATGACAACAATCCCGGCGCCGATGCGCTGGACGAGAACCGCACGCTGGACAAGGACGGCAAGTGGCTGGTGATGATGGGGGTCTGCACCCACCTTGGCTGCGTGCCCTTGGGCGATGCCGGCGACTACGGCGTGAACGGCGCCAGCGAGCCGCATATCGGTGGCTGGTTCTGCCCATGCCACGGGTCGCAATACGACACCGCAGGCCGCATCCGCAAAGGCCCGGCGCCGAAGAACCTGCAAGTGCCGATTGCGGCGTTCGAAACCGAAACAACGATCAAGCTCGGGTAAGGAACACATCAGATGGCCGGAATCCCGCACGACCACTACGAGCCGAAATCAGGCTTCGAAAAATGGCTCCACACCCGTCTGCCCGTTGTCAGCCTTGCCTATGACGTGCTGATGATCCCGACACCTAAGAACCTGAACTGGATGTGGATCTGGGGCATCGTCCTGGCGTTCTGCCTGGCGCTGCAGATCGCGACTGGCGTGGTGCTGGCCATGCATTACACGCCGAATGCCGGCATGGCCTTTGCTTCGGTCGAGCATATCATGCGCGACGTGAACGGCGGGGTGATGCTGCGCTATCTGCACGCCAATGGCGCATCGCTGTTCTTCTTCGCGGTCTATCTGCATATCTTCCGGGGCCTATACTACGGCAGCTACAAATCCCCGCGCGAAGTGACCTGGGTCATCGGCATGCTGATCTATCTGACGATGATCGCCACGGCCTTCATGGGCTATGTCCTGCCGTGGGGCCAGATGTCGTTCTGGGGCGCCACGGTGATCACCGGCCTGTTCGGCGCCATCCCCGGCATCGGACCTTCACTGCAGCAATGGCTGCTGGGTGGCTTTGCCGTCGACAACCCGACGCTGAACCGCTTTTTCAGCCTGCATTACCTGCTGCCCTTCGTGATTGCGGCGCTGGTCGCTGTCCACATCTGGGCGTTCCACACCACCGGCAACAACAACCCGACCGGCGTCGAAGTGCGCCGCACCTCAAGGGCCGAGGTCGAGGCCGACACCGTGCCATTCTGGCCCTATTACGTCATCAAGGACCTGTTCGCGCTGTGCGTGATCCTCTTGATCTTCTTTGCGGTCGTGGGGTTCATGCCGAACTATCTGGGCGATCCGGACAACTACATTCAGGCCAACCCGCTGGCCACGCCGGCGCATATTGTGCCGGAATGGTATCTCCTGCCGTTCTACGCCATCCTGCGGACCTTCGACAACACGGTCTGGGCGGTGCAACTGGTGCATTTCCTGACCTTCGGGATCGTGGACAGCAAGCTGTTCGGCGTGCTGGCGATGGCAGGCGCGATCCTTGCGATGGCCCTGGCGCCGTGGCTTGACACCTCTTCGGTGCGGTCGGGTCGCTACCGTCCGATGTTCAAATGGTGGTTCGCCATCCTGATCGTCGATTTCGTGGTGTTGATGTGGGTTGGCAGCCAGGTGCCCAGCCCACTGACCAGCTGGATCGGCCTGATCGCCTCGACCTATTGGTTCGCCTATTTCCTCGTCGTGCTGCCGTTGTTGGGCGTGCTTGAAAAGCCGCTGTTGCAACCGGCGACGATCGAAGAAGACTTCAAGTCGCACTACGCCGATCCCGTTTCTGGCCCGGCCGAGTGAGAGAAAGGAACTGACCACGATGTTTCGCAAAATCGCAATCAGCGCCGTCTCTGCACTGAGCCTGTTCACTGGGGCTGCCTGGGCCGAGACCGAGGCCCACACGACCGACGTGGCCTTCAGCTTCGAAGGCCCGTTCGGCACCTTTGATCAACACCAGTTGCAGCGCGGCCTGCAGGTGTTCACCGAAGTCTGCTCGGCCTGCCATGGGTTGAAGTTCCTGCGCATCGGCGCGCTGGCCGATGCCGGCGGGCCGCAACTTCCCGAGGATCAGGTCAAGGCCTATGCCAAGACCATCACCGTCGTCGACGCCGAAACCGGCGCGGATCGCCCGGCGACCCCGGCGGACCATTTCCCGCCGAACACCGCTGCCGGTGCACCGGATCTGTCCGTGATGGCCAAGGCGCGCAAAGGGTTCTCGGGCCCTTATGGCCTGACCACCAATCAGCTGTTCAAGGGCATGGGTGGGCCGGAACATATCTATTCGGTTCTGACCGGCTTTGAAGATAACCCCAGCTGCGCCCCGGACGGGATCGACGGGTTTTACTACAACATCGGCTTTGCCAACGGCGCCGTGCCGGACACTTGCAAGGTGAACGGGGTTTCGACCATCGAAGGCAGCTGGATCGCCATGCCACCGCCGTTGACCGCCGGGGCCGTCACCTATGCAGATGGCACCGAGACGTCGATCGAAAACGAATCCGAGGATGTCGCGGCCTTCCTGATGTGGGCGGCGGAACCGAAGATGATGGTTCGCAAGGAGAGTGGCTTCAAGGCGGTGCTGTTGCTGGCGCTGCTGTCGGTGTTGTTGTACCTGACCAACAAGCGCCTGTGGGCCGGGGTCAAGGGCAAGAAGAAACACGCCTGATCCATCTGACATAAGGCAGTAAGCCCCGCCGTCTGGCGGGGCTTTTGTTTTTCAGCCGACATAGTCCCGCAAGGCCGCCGGCGGATCGGCGAACAGGTCGGCAGTGGGGGTTGGCGGCAGGGCGATGCCATCCGCCACCAGCACCGTGCGTTCGGCAAAGCGTTGGGCATCTCGGGGATCGTGGGTGACAAGCAGAACCAGTGACCCGGTCTCGGCGGCCAGTTCGCGGACCAGCTGCAGCAAATCGGTTTTCAGGGCCGGGCCAAGCGCCGCAAAAGGCTCGTCCAGCAGCACGATGGGTCGATCCTGCAACAGCATCCGTCCGAGGGCCGCGCGGCCCTGCTGGCCCCCTGACAGATCCGCAGGACGTCGGCCACCCATTCCTGTCAGGCCAAGTCGGTCTATGACCTTGGCCACACGCGCTGTCTGGGCCGCGTCGAGCCGCTTGCCAGCCGTCAGGGCCAGACCAAGGTTCTGGGCGACGGTCAGATGCGGAAACAGGTTCTGGTCCTGAAACAAGATGCTGACGGGCCGTTCCGCCGGGGGCAGGGGGCCGAGGTCCTGGCCTTGCCAAAGCACCTTGCCGGATGTGGGTGACAGAAAGCCCGCAATCGTCATCAGCAGCGTCGACTTTCCGGCTCCGGAGGACCCGATCACCGCGACGATGCCGCTGGGGGCGACGGACCAATTGGCGGTGAGGGTGAAGTCCGGGAAACTCAGGCGCAAGTTTTCAAGGTGCAGCACGGCGTCCCCCGATATCGAACAACAAGAACAGGCCGAAGCTGAGGGCGACCAGAACCAGTGACGCCGCTGCCGCCTCATCCATCCGGTACGCCCCCGCCAACCGCCTGACCATCAGCGGCAAGGTGGCATTTGTATCACCGGCAAAGAGGGCAATCACCCCCAGATCGCCCGCCGACAGGGCCGCCGCAATGCCGCAGCCGAGGCCCAGGGGCCGGGCCAGCCGGGGCAGCGTGATGTGGCGCAGCCGCGCAATCCCTTGCAGGTTCAGGGTGGCGCAGAGGCGGCCATAGTCGGCCTCGAGTGCGCGCGCTTCGGGGAGCAGCGCCCGGTACAGGAATGGCAGCGCCATGACGGCGTTGACCATGATGGTTGCTGGCAGAGCGACACTTTCGGGGGTGCTGTAAGGGCGCAGCACCAGGAACATGCCCGTGCCGAGGACAAGGCCAGAGGCAGCCATCGGCAGCATCGCCGACATCTCCATCGCCGCGGCCCAGCGGGCTTTGGCTGCGACGGCAAGCGCCAGGGTCAGGCCGCCACTGGTGGCCAGCAAGGTGGACAACAGCGCAATGATCAAGCTCCGCAAGGCGGAGTTCCAGACATTGGCTGACAATTGCGTGACAGCTGGCAAACCGCCGGCCACGATGGCCGCCAGTGGCAGGATCAGAAACAGCGTGACCGTGGCGAGCAGAACGGCGTCACCGGCCTGTCGCCATCCGGCAGGCGCCGGGATGCGTGACAGCCGGTCGCGACCTGCGCCCATGCCCGAAGCGATGGTGAAACGCCCGGCGAGCAGCACGGCCAGGGCGCAGCAGCCGAATTGCAGGAGGGCTAACAGAGCGGCACGGCCGAGGTCGAAATCGAAGCGGATCGCCTGATAGATCGCCAACTCCAGCGTGGTGGCCTTGGGTCCGCCGCCGAGGGTCAGCGAAACGACAAAGCTGGTCAGGCAGAGCAGGAACACCACAACGAAAGCTCCGGGCAGTACCTCACGCAGCATGGGGTATTCGATGTGGCTGCGCAGGGTGGCAGGGGGCAGGCCGAGAGTCTCGGCAAGGCGAAAGCGTTCGGACGGGATCGCGGACCAGCCATTGAGCAAGATGCGGGTAGCAAGCGGCAGGTCGAAGAACACATTGGTCAAAACGACCCCATGCAGGCCAAAAATCGAGAACGGCGGCAGGTGCAGCAGGGACAAAAGTTGATTGGCGATGCCTTGGCGGCCGTAAATCGACAACATCCCGATCACTGCCACAACCACCGGCAGCAGGAAGGGCGCACCCATCAGGGCGATCAACGCCGCGCGTCCGAGGAACCTGCGCCGGGCAAGGGCGCGGGCCGTGGGGATGGCCAGAAGTGTGGCGAAGAAGGCCGAAAGGGCCGCCTGTTTAAGCGTGAACAACAGGGCAGCCCATTCGGCGGGGCGCAGGCTGAAACCCTCGGCGTTGAGCGCCAGGACCAGCACCGCGCCCAGGACGAAGGTGGCGAGCGCGCCGGAAAGGACCGGCGCGCCTGCCTTCAGCGGGCGAGCGCGTCTTGCCATTCTTCGACCGCCGCCTGCCTTAGCGCTTCGGCATCAGCCGAGGACAGCAGCAGGGACCTTTGCGGTTTGATCAGGGTCTCAAATCCGGCTGGAAGTCCAGAGACCGGGGTTTTCGCCGGGTACATCCAGTTGGTAGTAGGAAGGACCGATTGCGCCGCGTCAGAGCCTAAATAGGTCAGGAAAGCACGCGCCAGATCAGGCTGTTTGCTGGATTTCAGCATCCCTGCAACCTCGACCTGCATATAGTGGCCCTCAGTGAAGGCGGCGGCGGCCTTGCTGTCGTCCTGCTCGGCGATCAGGTGATAGGCGGGCGAGGTGGTATAGCTGAGCGCCATATCCGCCTCACCCTTCAGAAACAGGCCGTAAGCCTCATCCCAGGACGGCGCGACGGTGACGATGTTGTGGGCCAGACTTTGCCAGACCTCACGCGCCTTGTCGCCGTAAGCGGCCTTGACCCACATCACCAGACCCAGACCGGGGGTGGAGGAGCGCGGGTCTTCGATGACGATCTTCAGATCGGAGGCGGCGAGTTCAGTGAAGGATTTCGGCGGGGTGGCGACCTTGGTCTTGTCATAGACAAAGGCGAACCAGCCCCAGTCAAAAGGCACGAATTCGGCGTCATTGAATGGCACCGGCAAGTCATTGGCCAGCGTCAGACCGTGGGCAGCGAACAGCCCGGTCTGGCGGGCGTTCTCGGTCAGAGAGGTGTCAAGGCCAAGAACAACGTCAACGTCGGACTTGGCACCTTCCAGTTTCACGCGCGACAGGACGGCTGCTCCGTCGCCTGCGGTCACGAATTGCAGGTCACAGGCGCAAGTCGTCTCAAACCCCTTCTCGATCGCGGGACCGGGGCCCCATTCTGCGGCAAAGCTGTCGTAGGTCAGAACTTTCAACACAGGTGAGTCCGCGCAGGCCATGGTGGCCAAGGGGAGTAACGCCAGTGCAAGATGGATAGGTCTCATCACAGTCTCCATGTTGCGACGGGCGGGAATGGAGATGGGGAACCCAGCACCTTCCCTCCGCCGGTATGATCCGGGTCAGGTTCAACGGGTCCGCTTGCGCATCTCAGCCGGTCAGGGCACCCCGAGGTAAGGCGGAGCATAATCCATTGCCTTGCGGGCGCAAGGGGCCAGCCACGTCTGGGGGTCAGGAGGGTTGGCCGCTGCGCAATTCCTTCAGAAACTCCCGCAGCAGGGGGACGCGGCGGGGGCGGAAACTTTCGGCGGACAGGGCGACGTCGGACATCAGGTCAAGTCGGAAGCGGCGGAAGTCCTGTCGCAGGGTACACCAGGCCAGTAGCATCAGGTTGCGGTCGAGAAATACCACCGACAACGGCCAGATCCGCCGCTGGGTTTGGGCCCCGGTGCTGGCGGTGTAGCAGAGGTCGAGCGCGCGTTCGTCCCAGCAGGCCTCACGGATCAGCGCCAGATGGGCCGGCGGGGCAGGGCGCTTTTCGAAACGGTAGGTTTGCTGGACGGCATGGATGGCCTGGCGCTGGACCCGTTCCGGCAGAGTCGCGGTGATCTTGGCGAGGGCGGCCTCCGCTGCCTTGGCCAGGGCCGGGTCACCTGCCAGCCGCACCTCGGCCAAACCCAGCACGAGGGCCTCGACCTCCAGCCGAGTGAACATCTGCGGTGGCAGGGCGGGGTCCTCGGTCAAGGTATAGCCAAGACCTGCCGCGCCGTCGATCAGGGCGCCAGCGGCGCGCAGAGTGTCGATGTCACGGTAAAGCGTGCGTTCGGAGACCTCGGTCTCTTCAGCAAGACGTGCGGCGGTGACCGGCTGCGGCAGGGTGCGCAGCGCGGTCAGCAGGCGGAACAGTCGGTCTGGGCGGGCCATGGGTTGCTGACGGTTTCTGACAGGATGGATGCAGCATAAGGGGACCATCAAATCACGCAAGGAGATTGCAATGCTGACCCTGTACCATTCCCCGATGTCGCGTTCTTCCCGCATCCTGTGGCTGATTGACGAGATGGGGATTGCCGACAAGATCTCCGTCAAACCGGTCACCATCCGCCGGTTCGATGGCTCGGGCCACCGAGACGGCGCAAACCCGCATCCCGAGGGCAAGGTGCCGGTGCTGTTTCACGATGATACGATGATCACCGAAACCGGGGCGATCATGCTGTACCTGACGGCGGCTTTCGCGGACCACGGGCTATCGCCGAAACCGGGCACTGCCAAGCGGGGAGAGTATCTGACCTGGCTGTTCTGGTATGGCTCGGTGATGGAGCCGGTCTTGACGCTGGCCGCCGCCGGGATCGATCATCCCTATATGGTCGCGGGTATCAGGGGCGTGGCCGAGGTCAACGCCCGGCTGCATGCCGCCTTGGCGAAAGGCCCGTGGCTGCTGGGAGAGGAATTCAGCGCCGCCGACCTCTTGGTCCATTCGCCCTATGGCTGGTTCAAGGAAGCGACCCCAACTGACCCGTTGATTGCCGATTGGGTGGCACGCTGTCAGGCGCGACCGTCGGTCATGCGTACACGGCAAGCCGATGTGGTGATGATGGCAGCGATGGCGCAGGCGGCCTAGCGGGCGGCGCGGGCCAGCTGAACAGCGAGGATCCCGGCCATGGCGATCAGCACCCCGATGATGTCGGTGGTGCTGATATGCTCTCCCAGCAGCAGGGCGGCGATGGTGACACCGAAGAACGGGTTCAGGAAGTGAAAGGTCGAGGCGCGAATCGCACCGATCCGTTTGACCAGCGAGAACCACAGCAGGGTCGCGGCCAGACCGGGAACCAGCAACTGGTACAGGAAAGCGGCGATCAGTTCGGGGCTGAGGGTGGCCCTTGCAGGTTCTGTCACGGCGGCGACCAGACCAAGGGCAGCAGCGCCCACCCACATCTGCAAGCCGACGACCATCAACAGGTTGCCACCGGACGAAACCGACCGCACCGTCAGGGTTGCCACCGCGAGCGCGGTTGCCCCCACCACGCACATTGCTATTCCCACAGGATCAGTGCCGCCGGTCAACCGTGTCCCCATGATCAAGGCGACACCGGCAAAGCCGAGGCCGAGGCCGAATGTGCCCAGCGAGCCGACCTTTTCGCCACGAAACAGCCAGCCCAGCAATGCCACGATCAGCGGCATCGAGGCGGCGATGATCGCGGCCAGCGATGCCTCCACCCATTGCAGGGCGACGAAGTTCAGCCCCAGATAAAGCGCGTTCTGGCACAGGCCAAACACCATCACAGACCACGCCACCGGTCGGGTCAGCCGCCAGCTTTGTCCCAGAGCCCTTGCCACGACGACCGCAATCAGCCCTGAGGCCGCAAAGCGAAATGTCAGTGCCCAGAGTGGAGGCGCGTCGGCCACGATGATCCGCGCAGTGGCGAAGGCCGAGGACCACATCAACGAAAACGCCAGACCCATGGCCAAGGCAATCAGGTCAAAACGTGGCATCAATCGCTCCGTCAGGCAAGGAAAAGGGTCGCCCGACAGGGCGACCCCAAGTCACAAGGTCATGACATGGCCTCAGGCGTTGACACTGTCTTTCAGCGCCTTGGCAATGGCGAATTTGACTTGCTTGTCGGCTGCCTTGGTCACCGTCTCACCGGTGGCCGGGTTGCGCACCTGACGCTCGGGACGCTCGCGGCACGCCATCTTGCCCAGACCGGGCAGGGTCACGGCACCACCGGCGGACACTTCACGGGTCACCACGGTGGTGATAGCATCCAGTGCGGCGCTGGCGGTTTTCTTGTCAGAGCCCATGGCATCGGCCAGAGCGGCAAGCAGCTGAGTCTTGGTCATCGGTTTCGACATCGTCATGTCCCTCTTTTAGGATCCGCGTTCAGCGGCGTTCAATGGGGCCGCAAACGGCCTGCGACCCCCGCTACACAAGGTTTTCCTCAATAACGCAAGCATTTTCCGAAGCAGTAGGCGGAAAACCCGATGTTATAGGAATGCCGTTTCCTCAAAACTACGCAACTTTCGGCTGTGAATCTCTCCAAGCGGCATCTCGCGCAAATGCTCCATCGCCCGGACGCCGATCTTCAAATGGCGGCTGACCTGCGTTCGGTAGAATTCCGTCGCCATGCCCGGCAACTTCAACTCGCCATGCAGCGGCTTGTCCGAGACACACAGCAACGTGCCGTAGGGCACGCGGAACCGGAAGCCGTTGGCGGCGATGGTGGCGCTTTCCATGTCAAGCGCGATGGCCCGCGATTGCGACAGACGCCGCACCGGACCGGACTGGTCGCGCAGTTCCCAGTTCCGGTTGTCGATGGTGGCAACGGTGCCGGTGCGCATGATGGCCTTCAGGTCATAGCCCTGCAACTGGGTCACCTCGGCCACTGCCTGCTGCAAGGCAATCTGAATCTCGGCCAGTGCCGGGATCGGTACCCAGATCGGCAGGTCATCGTCCAGCACATGGTCCTCGCGCAGATAGGCATGGGCGAGGCAGAAATCGCCTAGTCGCTGGCTGTTTCGCAGGCCGGCGCAGTGGCCCACCATCAACCAGGCATGCGGGCGCAGCACGGCGATGTGGTCCGTCGCCGTCTTGGCATTCGACGGGCCGATCCCGATGTTGACCAGCGTGATGCCGTTACCGTCCGCCCGTTTCAGGTGATAGGTTGGCATTTGTGGCAGCTTTCCCGATGCGCTGATCTCCTGATCCGCCTCACAGATCGAAGCATTGCCGCCGGTCACGAACTCGGTGTAGCCCAACGATTTGTCGGCAAGACAGGCGCGGGCAATGGCCTCGAATTCATGGACGTAGAACTGATAGTTGGTGAACAGCACATAGTTCTGGAAATGGATCGCATCGGTGGCGGTGTAATGCGACAGCCGCGCAAGGCTGTAGTCAACCCGCTGCGCAGTGAATGGGGCAAGGGGTTGCGAGCCGTCGGCATAATGGGTCCGGGTGCCGTTGACGATATCGTCATTGGTCGTCGCCAGATCGGGAACGTCGAACACATCGCGCAGCGAAAAGTCGAGCGAGCCTTCCTGTGGGATTAACAATTCGGGGCTACCCGCCACCGCAAAGTGTACCGGAATTGGCGTGTCAGAGACGCCGATCTGCACTGGCACGCCATGGTTTTCCATAAGCAGACTTAGCTGCTGGGTCAGATAGTTGTGGAACAGATCGGGTCTCGTGACCGTGGTGGCATAGGTGCCCGGGCGGGCGACGTGACCAAAAGACAGGCGCGAATCGATCTTGTCATGGCTGGCGACCGACAGCCTGATTTCGGGGTAATAGGCGCGGATCCGGGTCTGCGGTTTGCCATCCGTTACGGCATCGCGAAAGCTTTGCACCAGAAATCCGGTGGCCTCGGCGTACAGCTGTTCCAGTCGGGCCACGGCAGCGCCGGCATCGGTGAAAGTCTGGCTTTCCTGCCGCTCGGGCGACAGGATCATCGTGGTATCGTCGTGCATTTTATCTCTTTGCAAATTTGATCGGCCATCTAAGACCGACTGTGTCGTGCTGGCAAGTGACGATCTGATGAAAGTCCGGGCAGGCCTGGTAGCGTCAGGCCGCGTGAAACAGCGCGATATAGGCCCGGTCACCGGCATGATCCGGGTCCATGCTCTGCGCAGCTGCGCCGTAGACATCCACTTCGACCAGTTCCAGATCGCGGATCTCGCCGCCATCCAGCAGGTCGTTCAGCGCCAGGTCGAAGCTGAGTTCGGTCCAGACCCGTTGGTTGATCGACAGCGCAAACAGCGCCCCCGGCAGCGCCACCGCCAGCATCGGGCCGAAGGCCGCAGGCCCGACATGACCGGCGGTGAAGGTGCCGGATGAGGTGATGCCGTTATAGATCCGCTTCAGCGGCAGCTCTTCGGTCACATCGGCGCGGAACAGGCCGGTGTAGATATGTTTTTCCGTCGCCCGCGCCAGCATTTCGCCGGAAAAGTCCAGACCGTCAATCTGGCCCTCAAACCCCATTTCGCGTAGCCCCTGCGCCAGCAACCCGGTCCCCGCCCCGATGTCCAGCACCGGACCCTGACCACCCGCCGTGATGAAATTTGCCGCGACCTGAATCGGCAGGCGGTATTCCATGTTCTTGGCGAACTCACTGTCATAGGTCGCGGCCCAATCCTTGTACAACCGCTTGGTCGCTTGCGGGTCGCTGAGGGTCAGGGCGGCGGTCAGATCGGGTTTGGTCATGGGCCATTAATTGGCCCATTTCAGCGCGAAATCAACCCGCTTGCCGTGCCGCGCCGCAGCGGGGATAAGGGCGGCATGAACACGTTGCTTTCCATCGGCCATGGCTATTCTGCGCAAGCCCTGTCCCGTCGGCTGCTGCCCCAAGGTTGGCGGGTGATCGGGACCACGCGCACCGCAGATCAGGCAGAGCGCCTGGCTGCAATGGGGGTGGAGCCGCTGATCTGGCCCGGCGACATTGGCGACGCGATGGGGCAGGCGACCCATCTGTTGACCTCGGTCGCGCCGGATGCCGACGGCGACCCGGTGTTGCGCGGCCTTGGTGCGCAGATTGCCGGGGCCGGGCTGCAATGGGTCGGCTACCTGTCAACCACGGCAGTCTACGGCCATCACGACGGCGCCTGGGTGGATGAGACAACGCCGCTGGCCCCGACCACTGCGCGTGGCGCCGCACGGGTCCGGGCCGAGGCGGAGTGGATGGCCCTCGGCGTCCCGTTGCATATCTTTCGGCTGGCTGGCATTTACGGCCCTGGTCGCGGCCCGTTTGAGAAGGTCCGCGATGGCACGGCACGGCGCATCCGGAAACCCGGTCAGGTGTTCAGCCGCATCCATGTCGAAGATATCGCCCAAGTGCTTGAGGCGTCCTTGAAGCGGCCCGATCCCGGCGCGATCTACAATGTCTGCGATGATGACCCTGCCTCGCCCGAGGACGTGCTGTCGATGGCCGCCGCGCTGCTGGACCTGCCCGCGCCCCCGATGGTGCCCTATGACGACGCCGAGATGACCCCGATGGCCAGATCGTTCTACGCCGAGAACAAACGGGTGCGGAATGACCGGATCAAGGCAGAGTTGGCGGTGCAGTTGCGCTACCCGACCTACCGCGAGGGTCTGGCCGGATTGCTGGCCGCAGAACGCTCTGCCTAGCCGATCAAAGCCTTTCCATGCCAGCCCGTTTGCCCACCACGGCGACGCCCATAGTCTCCAGCACCTTGGCCTCGATATGTGCGGCATCCATGCCGGCGACGCGGTACATCGCTTCGGGCGAGGCCTGATCAATGAAAATGTCGGGCAGCACCATCGAGCGGTATTTCAGCCCGGTGTCGAACACACCCTCTTCGGCCAGCAATTGCGCGACATGCGAGCCGAAGCCGCCAATCGCCCCCTCTTCAATCGTGATCAGCGCCTCGTGATTGCGGGCAAGGGTCAGGATCAGGTCGTGGTCCAGCGGTTTGGCAAAGCGGGCGTCGGCGATGGTCGGGGTCAAACCGCGCGAAGACAGCGCCTCGGCAGCTTTCAGGACCTCGGCCAGCCGGGTCCCGAACGAAAGCAGCGCCACGCGCTTGCCCTCGCGGATCATCCGGCCCTTGCCGATCTCCAGCGCGACACCTTTGGCCGGCATCTCCACCCCCACGCCTTCGCCGCGCGGATAGCGAATGGCGATAGGGCCGGAATTGTGGGCGGCGGCAGTGGCGACCATATGCACCAGCTCGGCCTCATCCGCCGCCGCCATCACCACGAAACCGGGCAGGTTGGCGAGGTATGCGACGTCAAACGCCCCGGCATGGGTCGCGCCATCCGCCCCGACCAGCCCGGCGCGGTCGATGGCAAAGCGGACTGGCAGACGCTGAATGGCGACATCATGCACCACCTGATCGTAACCGCGCTGCAGGAAGGTCGAGTAGATCGTGCAGAAGGGTTTCATGCCGCCTGCCGCCAGACCGGCCGAAAAGGTCACGGCATGTTGCTCGGCAATCCCCACATCAAACAGCCGCTTCGGAAAGCGGGCGCCGAACAGGTCGAGCCCGGTGCCATCGGGCATCGCGGCGGTGATGGCCACGATCTTGCTGTCAGCCTCGGCCTCCGCAATCAGGCTTTGGGCAAAGACCTTGGTGTAACTTGGCGCGTTCGACGCGGCCTTGGCCTGCACGCCCGTCAGCACATCGAACCTTGCGGTGGCGTGACCCTTGTCGCGGGCGTTCTCGGCCGGGGCGTAGCCCTTGCCCTTCTTGGTCAACACATGGATCAGAATCGGCCCTGTCGCCCGGTCGTGCGCGGTTCTGAGCACCGGCAGCAACTGGTCCAGATCATGGCCGTCAATCGGGCCGATGTAAGAGAAGCCCAGTTCCTCGAACAGGGTGCCACCAACCGTCATGCCCTTGAGCATTTCCTTGGCCCGCCGCGCGCCCTCCTGAAAGGGCTCCGGCAACAGGGAAACCATGCCTTTGGCTGCTGATTTCAGTTCTTGGAACGGGTCGCCGGCGTATATGCGCGACAGATAAGCCGACAGCGCACCGACCGGCGGCGCGATGGACATTTCATTGTCGTTGAGGATGACAAACAGCCGCCGTTTCAGATGACCGGCATTGTTCATCGCCTCAAACGCCATGCCAGCCGACATCGCGCCATCGCCAATGACCGCAACCGCATCACCCGGATCGCCCCCCAGTTCCGCCGCCATCGCAAAGCCCAGCGCGGCCGAGATCGAAGTAGAGCTGTGCGCCGCGCCAAACGGATCGTAGGGCGATTCGCTGCGCTTGGTAAATCCGCTGAGGCCGCCTTCCGTACGCAGCGTGCGGATACGCTCGCGCCGTCCGGTCAGGATCTTGTGCGGATAGCACTGATGGCCGACGTCAAAGATGATCTTGTCGCGCGGCGCGTCGAACACCGCATGTAGCGCCACCGTCAGCTCGACCACGCCCAACCCGGCACCGAGGTGGCCACCCGTCACTGATACCGCAGAAATCGTCTCAGCCCGCAACTCGTCGGCCAGTTGCCGCAATTCCCGGTCCGTCAGATCCTTCAGATCCGCAGGCAGATGCACACGGTCCAGCAACGGGGTCTTCGGGCGGTCGGGCATGGTCACTTCCGGATCGTTCATTTTGGGCCAACTTAATGCGACGATGAGCAGTTTTGCCTTAGCTGTCGCGGGCAATGACAAAACGGGCTGCGTCTATCAGGTTCTGTGCGGCAGGATAGGGGGAAAGGGCGGCTTCGGCCTGCACGATCAAGGATTTGGCGCGGATCTGGGCGGCTTCAAGCCCAAGCAGCGATACAAAGGTCGCCTTGCCAGCCGCCGCATCCTTGCCGAGCCGCTTGCCCGCCTTGGCCGCATCTCCGGTCACGTCCAGAATATCATCGGCAATCTGAAAAGCGAGGCCAAGCGCCGTGGCATAATCGCGCAGCGGCCGCGGATCGACCGCTGCCAGAATCGCGCCAGCCTCAGCCGAGAACCGGATCAGCGCCCCGGTCTTGCCAGCCTGCAGGGCAGTGATCTGCGCCAGATTCAGCGGAGCGGAGGTTTCGGCGGCCATGTCCAGTGCCTGTCCCAGCACCATACCCTCGGCGCCGGTGGCCTTGGACAGACCCTGTATCAGCCCGATCCGCGTCTCGGCCGCGCCCAATGCAGGATCGGTCAGCAGTTCAAAGGCAAGGGTCTGCAGGGCATCACCGGCCAGAATTGCCGTGGCGTCATCCCACTTCTTGTGCACGGTCGGCTGACCGCGCCGGAGGTCGTCGTCATCCATCGCGGGCAGGTCGTCGTGGACCAGTGAGTAGGCATGCAGCGCCTCGACCGCCGCTGCCGCTGACAGAGATTGCACAACCGGCACCCCCAGCATCCGCGCGCTTTCCAGCACCAGAAAACCGCGTAACCGCTTGCCGCCCTGCAACGCATAGCGCATGGCGTGTATAACAGGCTGGTCGGCCCGATCTTTCAAAACGGCGTCGAGATGGTTCTGGATCAGCCGCGCATCGGCGGCCAACAGGTCGGGAAAACTCACATCCCCTCCACCGGGGTGGTCCCGACGGCGCGCCCTTCAGCGGCGCGGATCAGTTCGACTTTCTCTTCGGCGTCTTTCAGCTTGTCGGCGCAGTGCTTCTTCAGCGCCGCACCGCGTTCATACAGCGCAATCGACGCTTCCAAGGCGACATCGCCCTTCTCCAACTGACTGACGACGGCCTCCAGAGCCTGCATCGCTTCTTCAAAGCTCATATCGGCGACGGATTTGTCAACCATCGGAACGCTCCTGCAAGACACCCACATGCGCGGCGACCGAACGGCTCAGCGCACCAAGATCATAGCCGCCCTCCAGACAGGATACCACCCGGCCCTGACAATGGCGGTCAGCAAGGTCACACAACCGCCGCGTCAGCCAGGCGTAGTCTGCTTCCTGCCAGTTCAGATTGGCCAACGGATCATCGGCATGGGCGTCAAAACCGGCGGAAATCAGGATCAGGTCCGGCCTAAAGGCTTCGATGGCGGGAAACACTTCGGCACCATAGGCGGCGCGCATGACCGAGCCATCGCTGTCGGGCGCCAGGGGGATGTTGAGGATCTGGTGATGGGCGCCGCGTTCGTCACGCCCGCCGGTCCCCGGCCACAGCGGCATTTGTTGCGACGTGGCAAACAGGGTCCGGCTTTCATTCCACAGCAAGTCCTGCGTGCCATTGCCGTGATGCACATCGAAATCGACGATTGCGACCCTGTTCAGCCGTTTCAGAGCGTGTTTTGCGGCAATCGCCACGGTGCCGAACAGGCAGAACCCCATCGGCGTGCTGGTTTCGGCATGGTGACCCGGTGGCCGGGAGACGACAAATGCGTTCTTCGCCTCGCCGTCCAGCACCGTATCCACCGCAGCACAAGCGCCGCCGACCGCGCGCAATGCCGCTTCGAAGGACCCGGGTGACATCCAGGTGTCGGGGTCGATCTGCACAATGCCCGTTGTCGGTTCCGCCGCCTTGATCCGCGCGAGATAGGCAGCGGGATGGCAGAGCAGAATATCGGCCTCATCCGCCAGGGGTGAGTGTCGCCGGGTCACGGATAACCCCAAAAGTCCCGCCTCGACCGCCGCCAATCGTTCCACCCGCTCGGGATGGCCGGGCGGGGTGCGGTGACGGGCGGCCGCGGGATCGGCGTAAACGAGGGTCATGACATGGCCTTTCTGCTTTGTCGGATCAGACGCAATTTGACCCGGACCTGCAAGGGGCTGGACCTTGACGCAGCCCATGTCATTCTGTGGAAAACGGGGGATGAAGATGCCGACAGGATTTTATCACGACGAACGCTGCATGTGGCATTCGACCGGCGAACAGGCTCTGTTCCTGCCAATTTCGGGCTATCTGCAACCGATGTCCGGCGGTCAATCAGAGAATCCCGAGACCAAACGGCGCTTTCGCAATCTGCTGGAGGTGTCGGGTCTGGCGCAAAAACTCGACCTGCGGTCGGCCGACGCTGCCACCGCCGAAGACCTGCTGCGGATCCACACTCCGGGCTATCTGCAGCGTTTCAAGGCCCTGTCGGACGCCGGTGGCGGTGCCATGGCCGAGGATTCGCCTTTTGGTCGCGGCGGATATGAGATTGCGGCGCTGTCCACCGGCCTGGTGAAACGCGCCGTGCTGGATGTGCTGTCGGGCGATCTTTCCAACGCCTACGCACTGTCGCGCCCGCCCGGCCATCACTGCCTGCCCGACATGGCGATGGGGTTTTGTTTGTTTGCCAACATTCCAGTCGCACTTGAAGCCGCCCGTGCCGCCCATGGTCCGCTGAGGGTGGCGGTGGTCGATTGGGACGTGCATCACGGCAACGGTACGCAAACGATCTACTACCACCGTGCCGACACTTTGACGATTTCACTGCATCAGGAAAACTGCTTTCCGGCCTTTCAGGGTCTGATATCCGAATGTGGGGCAGGCGATGGCCTGGGGTTCAACCTGAATATCCCCCTGCTGCCGGGATGTGGCCATCAGGCTTACATGGACGCCTTCGACTTGCTGGTCGAACCCGCTCTGCGCAGCTTTCACCCCGACCTGATCGTGGTTGCCTGCGGTCTTGATGCCAACGGCTATGATCCTCTGGCGCGGATGCTTGCCACGTCCGACACCTTCCGCCAGATGACGGCACAGCTAAGATCGGTCGCTTCAGAGCTGTGTCAGGATCGTCTGGTCATCGCCCATGAAGGTGGCTATTCCGAAGCCGTCGTGCCGTTTTGTGCCCTTGCCGTGATCGAGGAGCTGTCGGGCATCCGGACCGATGTCGGTGACCCGTTCCGGGTTTTTCTTGAAGAGAACCAGCCCCCACCCGACATGATCGCGTTCCAAAGGGCAAGGTTGGAGACGCAGGCACGTCAGACCACCATGCCCCGCGCCGCCACCTCGACGTCCCGCACCACAACACCGCTGCGATGAAACACCACCCGGTCGACCAGATTGCTGACCGGGCAGGCATGGTTCGGCACGATCTGCACTTTCTGGCCAATGACCGGCGGTTCGGCGCAACCGGTGATGTCGACATGGCCATGTTCTTCGGAAAGCCCGGTGATCTGTGCCCCCGGATAGCCGAGGATCACGCCATAGCCTTGCATTCCCAGCAAATCGGATGTCAGTGATTTTGACCCGGTGTCAAGCACCGCCCGCCCCGGCGTTGGCCGACTGACCACGGTCGCCAGCACCGTCAGTGCACAATCGTCCAGACCGCAGACGCCCCGCTCCACCAGGGAACGGTCGTTGTAGATATAGGTCCCCGCCCGATATTCTGTCAGCACCGGCGACAGTCCGGCGTCGACCAGCGACGGAGTGCCGCCGCCGGAGACAATGTCGCAAGAGCCGACTGCCGCGATGCACGCCTCACGGGCCGCCAGCAAAAACGCCTGAACCGCTTCGGTGGCAAAGGGCGCGGGATAGGTCATCAAACCGGCAAACCGCAGTCCCGGTGCTGCGGCAATCGCTATCGCCAGATCACGCGCGGCCTCGGGCGACTGCACGCCACAGCGTCCCATGCCAGTGTCACATTCAACCAGCACGTCCAGCACAGTCCCCGCCATTCCAGCCGACAAGGCCTGCACCACCGCCAGATTGTCGGCCACCACGGTCAGATGGCAGTCGGCCATCAGCGTCCGAGCCCGGGCAATCTTTTCCGGCGAGAGAAGATTGAAGCACAGCAGCACATCACTGCATCCGGCATGCACAAACACCTCGGCCTCCGAGATCTTTTGCGCGGCAATGCCGATCGCCCCAGCCTTGATCTGCAATTCGGCCACAAAGGGGATCTTGTGGGTCTTGATATGTGGTCGGAAGCCAATGCCCAGACCATCAAACAGGCTCTGTGCCTGCGAGATATTGCGTTCCATCACGTCCAGATCGACCAGCACGGCCGGCGTTTCCAGATCTTCGATCATTCCAGCCATCGCAATTCTCCCATCGCCACCCCCACCCGCCGCCGCAACTCGGGCACCGCGCGGGGTTCAGCCAGAAACTCCGCCACCGACATCATCCGCCAGAACTGCCCTTCATCGCCAAACCTTATCGCCGCAACCTCGGCCTTGCTGATCCGCCCGGCGTAAAACACTGACATCCGGCTGGCATCCATCATCGAGGGCCAGACCCGCCGCCATTCGAGCCTGTTCGGCCCAAAACGCAGCCCGAACTCTTCCTCCAACTCGCGCAGCACGCAGGCCTCGGGGCTTTCTGCGCCTTCTCGTCCGCCGCCCGGAAGATCCCACATTGCGGCCCATGGCAGGTCAGGTTTGTCGTCACGCAGATAGGTCAGCAGATCGGCACCATTCACCAGAACCAGCTTGGCGCCGACAAAATCCATTACGGGAAATTACGTGCGATCACCGCAGCCATATCAGGCCGCGCCGCCGCCCGCGCCGCAATCGCCGCAAGAACAGGCGTTTCATTCGCCAGGGTGGCTCGGCCGGGCCGCCAGTTCACCATCACCGCAAGATACACGTCAAGCGCCGTAAACCTGTTGCCCAATACCCAAGTTCCGTCGTTCCGCTCTGCCTCGGCTGCCACGACCTTCCAGAGCCGCGTGGCATGGTCGGTCACCCGGTCCTTGTAGGCCTGCGCCTCAGCCTCGGCCACAAAACGGGTCGGCACGTCAGCGAAGGTAAAACAGGGGTAGATGTTGGCGACGATAAAGACCAGCCAACGCAGGAATGCGGCCCGTTCCGGTGAGCCAGCCTCTGGCACCAGCACGGTGCTGCCAGTGAGATCAGCCAGATACAGGGTGATTGCGGCGCTTTCCGTCATCACCTGACCGTCGTCGAGAATCAGCGTCGGGATCTGGATGATCGGATTGGACTGCGCCAATGCCTCGCGGGCGGTTACATCGGCATAGATGTCGCCAGCCGCAATCATCTCGCATTTCAGACCCAAAATGGCCAGTTGCGCTTCGACGATGGCCGAACCCCAGCCGGGATTTTCGTACAATTGCATGGCAAGCTCCTGGCAGACCTACCCCTAAAGTTTCCGCAAATCGCGGGTTAAGCAAGCCCCGTTCAGAACCGAATTCGCCGTAGGGCTTCCATTGAGGTCAGCCTTTCGACGCAACATGGGCAATCACTCGATCAAGATGGATCACTTGCGCCGACGCCTCACCCAGCAGCCTTCGCGCGCGGACGACATCGGGGCTGATCAAGGTGCCCGCCTTCGCCTTTTCCACCGCGTCAGCCGATCCCAGCAGCAATTGCCCGGCCAAACGGGTCAGCACCGCCTTTGCCCTTACCGTACGGTCAATCCCGCCATAAGAATATGACTGTTGGTGACGTGCCCCCTGAGCCAGAACCTCGCCCGCCGTGTTCGACACCCTGTCCGTCATGGCGTTTTCAAGTGCCGCAGGGTCTGCTCTGCGCGCAACGTGCTGGGTCGACGGCATTGTCGAGGAGGAGGCGTTTGCCCGGATCGCCTCCAAGACTGACAGAACCGGTTCTGACAGCAAACAGGCAACAAGTTTGGTCATGGCAGGACCGTGGAAGAAAACCGGCATCCGGTTCAGTTGGCTATATTTTTCAAACACCGCCCAGAAATGCCCCGCGTCCTCCAAGTCGACCAGGAGATTAACGACGAAGGGATCGATATGGAAGAATGGCGAGTACTGTTGTGTCCTATTCCATGCGGCATTGCCTGAAAGGGCGTTGGCTTGGGATTGTTCATTCGCCCACCAGCAATCATAGGCAAGATTTGGACGCT
>JBDTQR010000060.1:0-22077 GCA_039932095.1 bacterium
GGTCAAAGATGATCAGGTCGAAATCCTTGATCTTGTCGACGAACAATTCCTTGGTTGGAAAGGCGATCAAGCTCAACTCGCTGACCGGCACTCCATCCTGCTTTTCCGGCGGCCGCAGGATGGTGAAATGCACCAGATCGACCGACGGATCCGATTTCAGCAAGTTACGCCAGACCCGCTCGCCCGGATGCGGCTCGCCCGACACCAACAGCACCCGCAGCCGGTCACGCACCCCGTTGATCTGCACCACAGCAGCATTGTTGCGGTCGGTCAGCTCTCCCGGTTGCGTCGCCACCGACACCTGCAGCACATTGGTCCCGGCATGTGGCAATTCCAGCGGTAAGTCGAGGTCCTGCCCCACCGGCACCGAAAACGTCACCGGCTTGTCGGCATCCAGCGATATCGTCAGATCAACCGACCCTTTGACCCCGTCTGGCACCTGCCCCTGATCCTCGATCCGGAGGGTCAGCGTCGCCTTTTCGCCCATGATCGCAAAGGCTGGCGCGCTTTTGATGACCAGCCGGCGGTCCCAGTCGCTTTGATGCCCGGTCAGCAGCACCGACAGCGGCGCAGGCAGCGCCGGAGCCTGGGCAATGTCATGCACCTGCCCGTCGGTCACCAGAATGGCCCCTGCTACCCGGGCGCGCGGCTCCTGCGCCAAAGCATCGGCCAGTGCGGCCATCGCCAGGGTTCCGGCATTGTCGCGGCCATCCTTCACCGTCACCTCACGCAGCTCGGTATTGCCCAGAGCCGCAACCTTGGTCCGGATCGCCGCAACCGCCGCCGCCGTCTGGGCGGGGCGGTCCGACAGCTGCTGACTGGCGCTTTGGTCCACCACCAGCAACACGATATCGCTCAGCGGTTTGCGCTGTTCCTCCTGCAGACTGGGGTTGCTCAACGCGGCCAGCACAAAGCCAACTGACAGCGCCCGCAAAGCCCAACCTGCCAGCCCGCGCCATATCGCGAAAGCCAGCAGGACCACCGCCAGCCCGGCCAAACCCCACAACAGCACCAGCGGCACCAATGGGTCAAAGATCACTGTCTGGTTCATTTGCCCAGCCTCTCCAAAAGGGCGGGCACATGGACCTGATCGGATTTGTAATTGCCGGTCAGCACATACATGATCAGGTTGACGCCAAAGCGGTAGGCATATTCGCGTTGCTTTTCACCGGCATAGCCGCGCCCGACCGGAAACATGCTCATTCCCGAATCGTCCACCGCCCAGGCACTCGCCCAGTCATTGCCGCCAATCACCACCGGCGTCACCCCGTCATTCAGATTGCGAAACGGCATGCCATCGGTCTTGGCGGCGTCCGGCGGTGCAGCCTCGACCCACAAACCGCCTTCGGAAAACCGGCCGGGAAACTGTTGCAGCAGATAAAAGCTGCGGGTCAGCACATGGTCCTCGGGGATCGGTTCCAGCGGCGGAATGTCCAGCCCAGAGGCGATCGCCTGCAAGGCCTGCGCCTCGGGCGACGCCCCGCCGACACCGGCCACATCACCGTCGCGGGTGTCGAACAGGATCAACCCGCCGGTGCGCAGAAACCGGTTAAGTTTGGCATAGGCCGCCGCCGAGGGCAGCGCCGCACCGGCCGTCATCGGCCAGTACAGAAACGGATAGAACGCCAGTTCGTCCTTTTCGATATCCACCGCCATCGGCTCCAGCGGCTCCACCGCCGTCCGGTTCCACAACTGTTCGCCCAGCCCGGTCAGCCCGGCCTTCGACACCGCGTCCACCGTCGCATCGCCGGTCTGCACATAGGCCAGCACGACCCCTCCGGTCGCGTCGATCGCCCGCTGATCCGCCGCCGCATCGGCCCGCGCCACGTGGCCCTCACCAAACAGCGCCAGACCCATCACCAGAACCCCCGCCGCCCGCGCCAGCCGCAGGCGGCCCGACAGCGCCAGCGACGCGATAATGTCCAGCAACAACAACAGCAAAGCCGCCGTCAGCACTGGGCCCTTCAACAATCGTTCGGCCTGCAGGCTAAGGTCCTGCACGGTGGTCCCGATGGGCCAGCCCGCCGCCGCAAGTCTGAAATCTACCCCCACGGGATTGACCGCCACCACCCGCGCATCATTGCGGTACAGACCCGCCGGCGCGTCCGGTCCCGGCCCGGCCTTCAACGCCCGCGCCAGCACCGCGCCCTGCACGCCGCCCAGCGTCCCCGGCCCGCCCAGCACTCCCCAGCCGTTCATGATCTTCTCAGGCGTCCAGACCAGTCCGGTCAGCCCCTCTTCGGTCGCCGTCCCGGTGGCGGACACCGCCAGCCGCTCCAGCATCTCGACGAAAAGGCCCGACAACGGCAGGTCCGACCATTCGGCATTGGCGGTGACATGGAACAGCACCACCTGCCCTTGCCCTTCGACCCGCCTCGTGACCAAAGGCGTGCCATCCTCCAGTGCTGCCCAGGTCCGTGAGGCCAGATCCGGCCCGGGTTCAGCCAGCACCTGCGTTCTGACCCGCACATCCGGCGGGATCACCAGCCCATGAAACGGCGAATCCTCGGGAAACGCCGCCAGCCCCTTGGGCGCCCCCCACGACATCGCCCCGCCCGCCGTCAATCCGCCCTGCCGCAGCGTGACCGGCAACAACGGATCATTGGCCGAGGCCTGCATGTCAGTCGCCGCCAGATGGGGCCCGGCAAAGCGCAACAGCAGACCGCCCTTCTTGACCCATTCCACCAAGGCATCAACCTCGGCCTGCGGCAGCGTCGCCACATCGGCCAGCACGATCACATCGGGCTTGGCCGGGACCACATCGCTGACCCCGCCTTCGATCAGATCGGCCGACGGGGCCAAAGCCTGGCGCAGATAGTGCAAGGGCGACAACAGTTGCAGCCCCTCGCCATCCGCCACATCGCTGACCAGGGCGACCTTGCGCCGCTTCAGCGCATCGCCCGCCAGACTGACGGCACCGGCGCTGCGCTGCCCGTCAATCGCGAACAGTGCCACCCGGTTGCGCAGTTCCGGCGGCAGGTCCAGCACCGCCTTGGCGGCAGGATCGGTCGCGCCAAAGGCCAAGGGCACCCGCGCCAATTCCCGCTCGGTCCCCGACGGATCGGCCCCGCGTGCCACAACTTCCAGCGCCGCCTCACCCGCAGGCATCCGCTGCGCGGTCAGCGACAACTTGCCCTCCTCCCGAGTGGCCGGTCCCAGGGCATAGACCGCCCGCTCCGACGCATAGACCGTCAGCGCTCCCTTGGCTTGCAAGGCCACCGCCAGTTCGGGCCGCCCCTTGTGCGACAGTCCGTCGGTCAGCCAGGCCGTCTCGAACGACCCCGCAGGCAGGCTGGCGATCCAGCGGTTCATCGCATCCGGCAACCAGCCGCGCGGTTCCATCGCCGCCAGTCGCCCGCGCTGATCATCGACCGCCTTGAACTCCACCGCCTGCGGCAGATCGGCCAGTTGTACCACCGCAACCGGCCGCCCGGCCCGCTCTGCCCCGTCCAACAGCGAACCGGCCTTGTCGATCCGCCGCTGCCAATCCGGTGCATCGGCCCAACCGCCATCGACCAACACCAGCAATGGCCCGGAGCCTGTACCCAAGGCCCGCGGGTTCAACACCGGCCCGGCAAAGGCGATGATCGCCAAGGCAATCGCCAGCATGCGCAGCAAAAGCAACCACCACGGCGTCTTGTCTGCCTGACGATCCTCATCCTGCAACCCCAGCAGCAAGGCCACGCCGGGGAAAAACCGCCTTATCGGGGCCGGTGGTATCGCCCGCAACAGGAACCACAGCACCGGCAGGATCATCAGACCCCACAGCAACAACGGTGCGGCAAAGGCCAGGTTCATCGCCCGCCCTCCAACGCCCGGTAGGCCCACAGCAGAGCCACTTGCGCCGGGTGTCCGGTGTGGTGGGTCTGGTACAACCACCCCGACAGCCGCGCCAGTTCCGCCAGCCGTTCCTTGCGCTCGGCCAAGCGCGCCAGATAGCGGGTCCGCAGATCACCGGCCTGTTGGGTCTCATGCGTCACCGTGCCGCCCATCGAGACGAAGACCGTGCGCCCGTCAAACGGAAATTCTTCCTCCGCCGGGTCCAGCACCTGCAGCAACACGCCCTTGACCCCGCGATCCGCCGCCCGCGCCAGCGACGCCTCGACCCCAGCCATGTCGCCCAGAAAGTCCGACAGGAACACCGCGCGGCCGTTGCTGACCAGCCCGTCCTCTTGCGGCCTGCCATAATCGTCAGGCGACGCCGCACCCAATTGCTGCACCAGCCGCATCACCTGCGCCCGTCCCGCCCGCGGCGCGCCCTGCCCGGCCAGCCCGATCCGCTCGCCGCCACGCAGCAGCAGCACCGACAGGGCGAGCGCGATCAAGCGCGCCCGTTCACCTTTGGCGGCACGGTCACGGCTGCCCGAGAAATTCATCGACTTGGAGGGATCGACCCACAGCATCACCGTCTGCGCCGCCTGCCATTCGCGCTCGCGGACGAAATGCTGGTCACTGCGCGCCGAACGCCGCCAGTCCACCGACCGCGCCGCATCGCCCTGATGCGCCGAACGGTATTGCCAGAAGTCATCGCCCATGCCGGCCCGCCTGCGACCATGCTCGCCCAGCAACACCGTCGCCGCCAGATGCTCGGCCTCGGCCAGCAAGGGCGGCAACGTGGCACCCAAAGCCTCGGCCCGGGCGCGAAGATCGGCACCATCACTCACGCTGCCACACCCCGCGCGGGCATGGCACGATGGTCCATCCGACCCAATCTGTCCCGCAATCCTGCCTTGCAAACCACATGGGTCAAGCCGCAACCCCCAGCACCCGGCCCGCCACCCGGTCGATCACACCGGTCAAGGTCTCACCCCGCGCCCGCGCCGCAAAGCTCAGGCTCATCCGATGCTCCAGCACCGGTCTTGCCAGCGCCGCCACATCCTCCGCCGATGGCACCAGCCGCCCGTTCAGCAGCGCCCGCGCCCGCACCATCAGCATCAGCGCCTGCGCCGCCCGTGGCCCGGGCCCCCAGCTGAGCACCCCGGCCAGATCAGCGCCCTCAACCTCTCCCGGACGGCATGACCGCACCAGATCGAGGATGATCTCCACCACCTTTTCCCCCACCGGCATCCGCCGCACCAGTCCCTGCGCCGCGATCAGTTCGGCCCCCGTGAAGACCTGCTGCGCCCGAGCCTCCACCGCCCCGGTGGTGGCCAGCAAAATGTCGCGCTCGGTCGCCCTTGTCGGATAGGCCACATCAACCTGCACCAGAAACCGGTCCAGCTGCGCCTCGGGCAAGGGATAGGTGCCCTCCTGTTCGATCGGGTTCTGGGTGGCCAGCACATGGAACGGCGGCCCCAGCTTGCGGTGCTGACCGGCGATCGTCACCTCACGCTCCTGCATCGCCTGCAACAGCGCCGACTGGGTACGCGGGCTGGCACGGTTGATCTCGTCCGCCATCAACAGCTCGCAAAACACCGGCCCCTCGATGAACCGGAAACTCCGGGCGCCGTCCAGGCCGTCCAGCACTTCAGAGCCCAGAATATCCGCCGGCATCAGGTCCGGCGTGAACTGGATGCGGTTGGCACGCAGCCCCATCACTGTCGACAGGGTGTCCACCAGCAGCGTCTTGCCAAGGCCCGGCAGGCCGACCAGCAGCGCATGGCCACCGCACAGCAGCGCCGCCAGTGTCAATTCGACCACCCGGTCCTGCCCGATGAACCGCTGGTTCACCTGCCCCCGTGCCACCCCCAATTTGGCGCCCAGCGCTTCAATCTCGGCGACAAGGTTAGCTTCGGTCATGACTTTGCTCCGTGAGTGGTTATATCTGCATTAGAGCCAATGACGGCCCCAAGCACAAATGGCAAAAGGATTTGACCTGCAAATGTCAGAGAAACTTATCGTGAAGCCATCCGCCGAAGGATTGATGTCACAGGTCAAGGCCGTCAAGGGCCCGCCGCCTGTTCACCTGTGGGATCCGCCGTTCTGCGGCGATATCGACATCCGCATCGCAAGGGATGGCACCTGGTTCTACCTCGGCACGCCGATCGGCCGCGCGCCGCTGGTCAAGCTATTCTCGTCGATCCTGAAAAAAGAGGGCGACGACCACTTCCTTGTCACCCCGGTCGAAAAGGTCCGCATCACGGTTGACGATGCGCCTCTGGTTGCCAATGACTTCACCGCCACTGGCAGCGGACCGGAGCAGACCCTGACCTTTACCACCAAAACCGACGATCAGGTCGTGGCCGATGCCGATCACCGGATCACCGTCCGGATTGCCGAGGATGGCGAACCTGCGCCCTATATCCACGTCCGCCGCGGTCTGAACGCCCTGATCGACCGCAAGTCGTTCTACCGTCTGGTCGAATTGGGTTGCCATGCAGGCCGATCCGGTGAAAGCATGCCGGCAGAAAGCCAAGGGGAGGAAAGCTGGTTCGGCCTGTGGTCCGGCGGCCTGTTCTTCCCCATCATCCGTTCTGCAGAATTGCCCTGATGCCCAGATACGCCGCCAATCTGACGATGCTGTTTACCGAAGTGCCCAGCCTCGACAGGCCGGGCCTTGCAGCGCAAGCCGGATTTGACGGTGTCGAAATCCTGTTCCCCTACGACCACCCGGTCAAGGACTGGCAGGCGGCACTCGGCCAGATGCCGCTCGCCCTGATCAATGCACCGCCTGGCGACTGGTCGGCCGGCGACCGTGGTTCCGCCGCCGTGCCCGGCCTTGAATCCCGCTTTCGCGACAGCTTCCTGCGTGGGGCGGACATCGCCACTCGTCTGGGGGCCGGCCGGCTGCATGTCATGGCCGGGGTGGCCCGCGGCCCCGAGGCGACCCAGCTTTACACCGAACACCTCGCCTGGGGCGCCGCCCAGGCCCCGGACCTGACGCTCTGCGTCGAACCCTTGAACTCGGAAGATATGCCTGGCTATTTCCTCAACGACTACGATCAGGCCTCGCGCATTCTCGCCGATCTCGACAACCCGAGGATCGGCCTGCAATTCGACCTGTGGCACGCCGCACGGATCCATGGCGACCCCTGGGCGGTCTGGGAAAAGCACCGGGCGATTGTCAACCACATCCAGATCGCCGGCTTCCCAGGCCGCGCCGAACCCGGCGGCGGCGGCTTCGATCTGACCGCACTGTTCCGCGATCTTGACTGTATCGGCTACACTGGCTGGGTCGCTGCCGAATACCGCCCGGCCCGCGCCACCGTCCATGGCCTGGCATGGTTGCAGGCACTCAAGGCGCATTCCAGACTGATCGGCGCCTAGATCGCGGCGCTATGCTACTCCGCTCTGCCAGCCAGATCATCAATCCCCAGACCTTGCCGCTTATTGCAGAAACCGGACCTTGCTGCCGCCGTTTCATCGGCATTCAAGGGAAACCATAAGCCTGTAAAGCGGGTGCGGGTTAGACACATCCGGCCGACCTCACCGCCCGCGCCAGCGGTCCAGAATATACGCCGCCGTCATCAGGTCCAGATGTGCCCCGCCGCCATTCTTTGCAATCGTGATCTCATCGTCGGACCGCCGCGCATAAGTCTCTGCAGCAAGGTCATAGAAATCGGCCACGATGTCCGCCTCGGCAATCGCCCCTGACGCCAGCGGTGCCATCAGCTCGCCGATATGATGCACCGTCGTCGCCCGCGCGTCGACAAACACCCGGCCCCGCGCCATCGCCGTATCATCGACCTCGCGCATCGCCGACGTATAGGCCCCGATCAGGTCAAGGTGTTGCCCGGGTCGCAACCATGCCCCCAGCACCAGCGGCTCCGTCGCCATGGTCGCCGTGCAGATGATATCCGCGGCCCCGACCGCCGCCTGCAAATCCACGGCCACCGCAGCGCCGGTCGCCTCGGCAAACCGCCGCGCCCCCGCCTCCGACCGATTCCACACCGTAAACCGCGCCGACGGAAACACCGCGCGATAGGCCTGCACCATTGAGGCCGACACCGTTCCCGCCCCCACCAGCAGGATCTCCCGGCTGTCCGCCCGCGCCAGCTTGCTGGCCGCCAGCAGGCTGTCGCCCGCGGTCTTCCACTTCGTCACCAGATGGAAATCCAGCAGTGCTGTCAGCACCCCGGTCACGTCGTCAAACAGATTGACCACCCCGTTGACCGAGCCCAGGCCCCGTGCCCGGTTGCCCGGCACCACCGTCGCCACCTTGACCAGCGCACCCAGCCCGTCAATCCATGCCGCCCGGTCCAGCAGCACATCCGCCCCCCGGTGCAGGAACACATCGTTGATCTCCGCCCGCGGCAACCGATGCCCCGCCTCCAGAGCCGCAATCAGTCCCGTCCACGACAGCACACCCTCCGCCTCCGGCCCGACAATCTCCATCACAACCCCGCCTCATCGCGCGACAACAGCCCCTCGGCCACCAACCGCTCGCCCCAACCTTGCCATGTCTCGAACTGATGGGTCCGCCAGCCCCGGTCCGCCGCCGCCTTGATATTCTCCGGCTTGTCATCGGCGAACAGCAAGCGGTCGCCCGCCAGCCCGCAATCCGCCTCCACCATCGCATAGATCCGCGGGTCCGGCTTGATCACCCCCATCCGCCCCGACACATAAAGCCGGTCGAAATCGCCGAGAAAATCCAGCTTCGACCCTGCCTCGTCAAAGCTTTCCGCCCCGAAATTCGTCAGTGCAAACACTGGAACGCCCTTGGTCCGCAACATGCGCAGCAGCGCAATCGACCCCTCGATCCGTGGGCTGGCCAGCTCGATCCAGCGGTCAT
Organism: bacterium; assembly: GCA_039932095.1. Classification (GTDB taxonomy): domain Bacteria; phylum Pseudomonadota; class Alphaproteobacteria; order Rhodobacterales; family Rhodobacteraceae; genus Stagnihabitans. Next base: position 8,672 of record JBDTQR010000060.1, read on the forward strand.
ACCACCAGCGGATTTCCTCTGCCCAAGCCGGATAGCGCTCCGCCCAGCCATAGATCGTGCCGCGAAACGCCGCGCCCTCATCGATATCCAGGTTCATCCGGTGCAGATCGACCGCCGCAAACAACGCCTCCCGCCGCTCCCGCCCGATCGCCCGGTCGTAAAACGCTTCTGGCTGCCAGCGTGTCAGCACATTGCCAATGTCGAAAATAACCGCCTCAACCCGCATGCCGCCCCCGATGTTATGCCAACCGGGGCCGCCGCTGCCGCAACACCGTCTCCCGGTACAGTGTATAAAGCCCCGCCGAAATGATCAGCGCAATGCCGATCCAGCCCTGAAGGTCCGGGAAAGTGCCAAAGAACACAACCCCGTAGATCACTGCAAGCGGCATGGATGTATATTCGAACGGCGCAATCACCCCCGGCGGATTGGTCCGGTAGGCATGGCCCATCAACATCCCGCCCGCCGCCACCGCAACGCCAGTGCCGACGAAAAACAGCCAGTCGCCCAACGGCGGCACCACCCAGGGCCGGAACAGAAACGCCAGCGACGCATCCGACGACCCCGACAAATGCCCGTCGCCAACCCAGGCCCCCATGCAGACCGACACGGTCAGAAACGCAATCTGGGTATAGAAATTGATCGTCACCGCACTCTCGGTCTCGCGCAGCCACCGCGTCATGTTCTGCGTCGTTGCATAGCACAGCGCCGAAAACAGGATCAGCATCGCCGCCCAGTGAAACTCGCCCTCCGGCCGGACCATGATCAGCACGCCGATCAGCCCCACCACCACCGCCCCCCAGCGATGCCAGCCCACCGGCTCGCGCAGCACCACGGCAGAGATGATCGTTACCAGAACCGGAGCGATGAACCCGATCGCCGCCGCATCCGCAATCGGCATCGCGGCAAGGCCCAGAAAGTAAGTGACATTCGACACCATCACCACCGACGCCCGGATGACATGCGCCCGGATCCGCCGCGTCTTCAGCGCCGCCAGCCCCATCCCCGACACCCCGATCACCCCAAGGATGAACACGATCCCGACCAGCGCCCGCACCAGAATGACCTGATGCAACGCATAGGCGCCCGACAATTGCTTGATGAACAGATCGTTGAACGACAACGCCACTGCCCCGCCAATGGCGCAAGCAATGCCAACCACAACCACCCGTGACTGCACGTCTCCCATGCCCCAGAGGTAGCCGGGCGAGAGGCGCCAATCTGTCCCATCCCCGACACGAACCACGCTGCCCCCGCCATCCCCGCCGGGCCTGTTTCACCCGGCGCGGGGAATTATCCGCCGCCCGCATCAGGCGCTGAAAATCCTCTTGATTGCTCGGAAGAATCTCTTTTACCTGACGGCAACGGTCACCGCCCAAACCTCAGCATCCACGGCTATTGCAGCCCAGTTTCTTGGCTGTTCAAACAAGGATAATTCGCATGGCCTACGCCGCAATCAGCACCGATACCATCGTCGCCCTGGTCAAGAATTTCAACGAACTTGCCAAGGACTACGACAAGGCCGACAAAAAAGGCCAAAAGACGATCAAGGCCGACCTGGAGGTCAAGGCCAAGAAAATTCAGGGCGTTCTGGACAAGGATCTCGCGATCTACAACAAGAACGCGTCCGAACGCTACACCAACATCGACAACCAGCTGGCCCGTGCCGTCACCCTGATCAAGGACGGTCAAAAGGCCCTCGCGACCTACGCCAAGTCCAGGAAATTTGATGACCTGATGAGCGTCAACATTCTCGACAACGCCTTCGGCGACATGAAGCGATTGGAAAAGGACGACGACAAGGCCTACTCCACCGCCCAGTTCGGCTACCGCAACAACCCCTGCGACTTCTCCCCGCTCGACAAGATTTTTGGCGACAAATACACCAAGAGCTTTCGTGAAGTCCGCAAGTCGACGATTGATGAGGGCAAAAAGCACATCCAGCCCAAACTGACCAAGATTGACCAACTGTCCCAACTGGCTCTGACCCTGGTCAAAGACGCCGAAAGCGCCGCATCCAAAAGCAAGGCCTCACTGGAAGATGTCCGTCTGGCGCTCAAGACCCAGACCGAAGACCTCAGCGCACACCTCAAAGGCGACCAAAAGGGCCAGTTCGGCAAATTTGTCACTGACGTGACCAAAGGGGCCGACACCGTCGTCAAGCGCAGCACCGAGGGCGAAATCGCCGTCGAAATGATCCAAAGCCTGCTGGACGACGTGCTGGGCTCGATCAAATCCGCCAAAGCGGTCGGGGACGGCCTGAAACAGCGCAGCAAGGCCGCCATAGCCAAAGTCAGCAAAGAGGCTGAAAAGGACAAGACTGTCAGCGGCTATATCAAGGCCTTGGGCCTTCTCAGCGGCCAGATCGACACCAAGCTGAAATCCCTGCCGCCGCATTACCAGAGCGGCCTCAAAGCCCTCACCGCCTACCGCAAGAAAAAGGCCTGACCCCATCCGCATCCGGTAGGTCGGGCGAAAGCCCGACTCCGGGTGAGTTGACACCCTGTCGATCACACCACAAGCAATCCGAATTCTCCAAGAAACCCAAGGAAATCTGATAGACGACCCATGAAGCCAAGATCGCGGCCAAACTCTTGCGATCATTTTGATCCAAGAGCCGTTGCCGTACCCCTCTCGCCAGACTCCTTAAAATCCAGTTAACAAAAATCACCAACCCCTTGACTTAAAACACTTTCCAAAAGCGCCCACATGTGGACACCCCATCACTTCGCCCGCAAGACCCGGTCCAGCACATCCAGAAACCGCGATCGGTCGGCCTTGCCAAACATCTTGCCGCCGCCCTGCCGGAACGGATCGGCCGAGCGCAGGTCCGCCATCAGATCCCGGGTCGCCAGCACCATACCGATCGCGGCCCGCGTCAACTCCACCCCGTCATGCTTCACCACCCGCGCCCCCGCCTCCAGACAGCGCGCCGCCAGCGGAATATCCCCGGTCACCACCACATCCCCGGCCCCGCAGCGTTCCGCAATCCACTTGTCCGCCTCATCCGGCCCATCCGCCACGAACACGCTCTCGACCAGCGGGTTGGCCGACGGCCTGATCCCCCCGTTCGACACCAGCACCATCCTGACCCCCAACCGCGTCGCCACCCGCTCCGCCTCCGCCTTCACCGGACAGGCATCGGCGTCGATATAGAGCGTCATCCCAAAAGCGCCCGGGCGTGGAAATCAACATGCTCTTCCATGAAACTTGCCACGAAGAAATAGCTGTGGTCATAGCCCTTCTGCATCCGGAACGACCCCGGCTGCCGGCGCTCCACCATCGCCGCGGCCAGGGCCTCGGGCTGCAGCAGTTCGAGAAACCGGTCCGAGGTGCCCTGATCAATCAGCATCGGCCCGTCAAAGCCGCGTTTCTTCATCAACAGGGTCGAGTCATGCGCCGCCCACGGCTCCTCCTCCACTCCGAGATAGGCGGTGAATTGCTTGCGGCCCCACAGCGAATTGGTCGGCTGACAGATCGGCGCGAAGGCCGAGACAGAGCGGAACCGCCCCGGCAGGCTCATCGCCATGGTCAGGGCGCCATGGCCGCCCATCGAATGGCCCGTGATGCTCTGTGCCGCCTCGGCCAGCGGGAAGGCCTGAAACAGCACCGCCGGCAGTTCGTCCGTCACATAGCTCCACATCCGGTAATGCGCCGCCCACGGCAGGTCGGTCGCATCGACATAAAAGCCCGCGCCCTGGCCCAGATCGTAATCGTCATCATCTGCCGCCTGATCGCCGCGCGGCGAGGTATCGGGGAACACCAGCGCAATTCCCGCTTCCGCCGCCCACCTCTGCGCGCCCGATTTCACCATGGCGTTTTCATGGGTGCAGGTCAGCCCTGACAGGTACCACAATACCGGCACCGGCCCATGCTCGGCCTCTTCCGGCAGAAACAGCCCGAAGGTCATGTCGCATTGGCAATAGTCAGAGCTGTGCTCATAGACGCCCTGCACGCCGCCAAACGCCCGGTTCTCGCTGATCGTCCTCATCCTGCGCCTTTCATCCTGGCCCAAATATCCACTTGTCGACGCTGATCTAGCGAAACACCGTCAGAATGTCACCCAGCGGCTTTTTCCGTTTGGCCACAGCCGGCACGGTGGCATCCGCAGCGGGATGGCCGGTCGGCAGGATCATCACCGCCTTTTCCGAGCCAGGCCGGCCACACATCTCGGGCAGAAACTTCATCGGGTTGGGGGTATGCTCCAGACAGACCAGCCCGGCATGATGCAGCGCGGTGATCAGCACTCCGGTCGCGATGCCAACACTCTCCGGCACATAGTAATTCTTGTAGCGCGTCCCCTCCCCGGTCATTCCCCAGCGCTGGGCAAACACCACGATCAACCACGGCGCGTCCGTCAGATGCGGCTTGGCGACGCCGGTTCCGATCGGCTCCAGCGCCGCCAGCCACTCATCCCCCGCCCCGCCGGCATAGAAGGCGCGCTCCTCCTCTTCCGCCGCCGACCGGATCCGGGCCTTCATCGCCGGATCGGCAATGGCGACGAAATGCCACGGCTGGTGATTGGCCCCGGAGGGCGCGGTGCCAGCCGCCTGAATGCAGGCGGTGATCACCGCCTCGGCCACCGGTTCCCCGGAATATTGCCGCACCGAATGGCGGCGCTTCATGTAATCGCGGAACACCTCGGCCGCCCACAACGCCTCGGCGGCGGGCAATTGCACCCGGTCTGGCAGCGGCAGCGCCTCATAGCGAACCTCACCCTTGCGATACATCAGCCGCCCCCGATCAACGCCCCGGCGGCAAAGACCAGCGCCCCGCCGACCACGACCTGCAAGGCGGCGCGCAGGAACGGCGTCTCCATGAAGCGGTTCTGGATCCAGGCAATCGCCCACAATTCGAAGAATACCACCACCATCGCAATAATCGTCGCCGTCCAGAAATCGGCAATCAGATAGGGAAGGGCGTGACCCAGACCACCCAGTGCCGTCATGATCCCGCTTGCCGCACCGCGCTTCAGCGGTGAGCCGCGCCCTGACAGCACCCCGTCATCATGCGCCGCCTCGGTAAACCCCATCGAGATGCCAGCCCCCACCGCCGCAGCAAGCCCGATGGTCAGCGTGACGCGGGTGTCGTGGGTGGCAAAGGCGGTCGCAAAGATCGGCGCCAGAGTGGAGACCGAGCCATCCATCAATCCCGCCAACCCCGGTTGGACCCAGGTCAGGATGAACTGCCGCCGCGCCCCGGCATCCTCTTCCGCCCGCACATCCCCACTCAGATGGCGTTTTTCCAGCCGCTCGGCGGTCTTTTCATGTCCGGCCTCTGCCGCCGCCAGATCGCCCAGCAACTTGCGTGTCGCCGCATCCGGGCTGCGTGCAGCCGCCGTCAGGTAGAATTTTTCCGCTTGCGCCTCCATCCCGGCCGCTTCGGACCGGATCCGGTCAAGGCTCAGATTCTTGGTCAGCCAGATCGGGCTGCGGGCATAATAGCCCGCAACATGCTCACGCCTGATCAGCGGGATCACATCGCCGAACCGCACCCGGAACAGGTCTATCAGCCGCTGGCGATGGCCGTCCTCTTCCAGCGCCATGCCGTCGAACACCGCCGCCGAGGCGGGATATTCGGACCTGAGTTCATGGGCATAGGTCCGGTAGATCGCCGCATCATCCTCTTCGGATGAGATGGCCAATGCCAGCACCTCTTGTTCACTAAGGTCGGAAAATCGTTTGCGGTTGGAAAAGCCGGAAATCATCGCGCCACCCAGTTTGGCCGTCCACTTTGGCCATCCATTTTGGAATGATTCCAATATGACGCTGCGACCGCCGAAAGGAAAGCCCCTAGCGCGGTTCGATCTCGGCGACTGTCACCGTCACAGCCGCCCGCGATGCCGCCCGCGCCCGCACCTGTTGCCGCCACAAGGTGAACAGGCCCGCCGCCACGACGATCATCGCGCCAATCACCAGATTGGGCCGCAACACCTCGCCATAGACATAGACCCCGACCATCGAGACGAAAACCAGTTGCAGATAGGTCAAGGGTTGCAGCGCCGAGGCTTCGGCCAGGTCATAGGCCTTGATCAGCAGGAAATGCCCGGTGACCGAGGTGCAGCACAAAGCCAGCATCCAGAACCAGTCGCCCGGCGTCATCGGCGCCCAGGCCAGCAGGCCCGGCACCGTCATCACCACCGCACCGCCGAGGCCGGTCCACAGAAAACTGACCGCCGCCGAATCCTGCCGCGACACATAGCGCGTCGCCAGCACATACAGCGACCACAGTGACGCTGCGACCAGCGGCAACAGCGACAACAACGTAAACACCGTGGTATCGGGTCGCAGGATGATCAGCACTCCGACGCCCCCCACCGCGATCGCCACCCAGCGCCGCCAGCCGACATGCTCACCCAGCACCGGCCCCGACAGCGCTGCGATCAGCAACGGCCCGCAGACCAGCACCGCATGGGTCGGGATCAGCCCCAGATGGGCAAAGGCATAGCTGGTCAGACAGATCTGCACCGCCACCACCGCGCCACGAAACGCCTGCAAAGCCGGATGCCGGGTTGCCACTGCCGCCTTGAGACCGCCAGCCCGCCGGGCCGAGATCAACGCCGCCGCCACCCCGAACGCCCAGAACCGCAACATCACCACCATCGCGATCGGATAGCTGCCCGCCAGATGCTTGGTGATGCCGTCCTGCGACGAGAAGATCACTGTAGTCAGCACCATCAACCACAGACCGGTCCGCGTGTTCTGTTCGCTCACACCCGTTTCCTCTGCTGCTGGACCAACGCGAACACCCCGGCGCCCACGACAATCAGCACCCCAACCACCACATGCAGCTGCAACACCTCGCCGAAGAAGGTAAGCCCGATGCCGGTCACAAACACGATCTGCAAATAGGCGAACGGCTGCACCACATTGGCCTCGACCGTCTCATAAGTCCGTTGCAACAGGAAATTCGACAGCACCGACAGCAACCCATATATCAACAGAAACAGCCAATCGCGCGCTGACACCGATTGCCAATAGGGCAGGCCCACCACGGTCATCAGCACGGCACCAATGATCGGCGGCCAGAAGAACGCCGGAAACCGTGCCTCATTCCGTGTGGTCAGCCGGGTCAGCAGCGAATACAGCGCGAACATTACGGCCGAGGCCAATGGCAACAGCGCCGGCCAAGAAAATACCGCCGCCCCGGGCTGCAGGATCACCAGCACCCCGATACAGCCGACCCCGACCGCCGCCCAACGCATCAGCGAAATCTTCTCGCCCAGCAGCGGCCCCGACAGCGCCACCACCAGCAGCGGGCAAATCGCAAACACCGCATGGCTGTTGATCAATCCGATCAGTGTATAGCCCCAGACGATGATGCAGATCTCGGCCACCAGCAGAACCGAGCGCAGCACATGCACCCCGAACCGGCGTGACCGGACCGAAGCCACAATCCCCTCAGGCCGCCGCGCCGCCCGGATCATCACGAAAACCGCAAAGATCCAGTAGCGCACCATCACCACCATCAGAGTGTTGTAATTGCCCGCAAGCAACCGCGAAAACCCGTCCTGCACCGCAAAGGTGAAGACGGTCAGCACCATCAACACGATGCCGGTCATGGTGCGGCTCAGGATCGGCGGGCTCATGTCAGGCGGCCCACCGTCATATGCCGCTTGCTGCCATGTCCCGCCAGCCGCTCCACCGCAAAACCCGCCGCTGCCAAGGCCCGCCGCACATGCCCCGCTGCCGTATAGGTGGCGCAGGTCCCGCCCGCCGCCGTCTGGCGACCCACCGCCAGCATCAGGTCATCGGACCACAACTCCGGATTCTTGGCCGGTGAGAAGCCGTCCAGATACCACGCATCCGCCTTGCCACCCCAGAGCGGCAAAGTCTCCCGCGCATCGCCCAAAATCACCTCGACCGCCACTGATCCAAGTTGAAACTGCCGCGCCCCGGAAGCCCAGGCCGTCAAAAACGGCCCCGCCGCCGCCAAAGCCTCGGGAAACGCCTGCAAGGCCCGGGCAATATCCGCAGCCGCCATCGGCCAGGCCTCAAAACTGGTGTAGCGCAGCGCCCCCTCGCCCGCCGCCAGCACCGTGGCCAGCAGGTTCAGCCCGGTGCCAAACCCCAGTTCGGCCACCTGAAACCCCGGCCGAAACCGCCCCGGCAATCCATTGCCCGCCAGAAACACATGCCGCGTCTCGGCCAGCCCGTCGTTCAGACTGAAATACGGGTCATCAAAGCGCCGCGACACCGGAACCACCCCGTCTCGCCAGTCCAGCCCCGACACCTCGGGCCAACCCTGTTCCCCGCCGCCCATTTCGCCTATCCCTCAGATCGCGCGGACCATGATCAAGGGCAGGCGGAATGGCAAGATGCGATCTGACAGTGCGCGGCGGCGGCATCTTCGGCCTGTCCATCGCATGGGAGGCGGCACGGCGTGGCGCCCGCGTCCGCCTGATTGAAACCGTGGCCATCGGCGCGGGATCCTCGGGCGGCTTGGTCGGTGCCCTTGCACCGCATGTCCCGGAAAACTGGAACGACAAGAAGCAGTTTCAGCTGGAAAGCCTGTTGATGGCCGAGGCGTTCTTGACCACGGCAAGCGCGGCTTCGGGCCTGCCCACCGGCTACGCTCGCACTGGCCGCCTGCAACCCATCGCCGACGCCGCCGCCCTGACGCTGGCCCAAACCCGCGCCCGGGCCGCCGCAAGCCTGTGGGGCAACCATGCGCAGTGGCAGGTCATCCCGACGACTGGCGGTGCATGGCAGCCTGCCTCGCCCACCGGTCACCTGATCCACGACAGCCTGAGCGCCCTGATCCATCCCCGTCTCACCCTTCTGGCTCTGGCCGAGGCGATCCGCACCACTGGCGGCGAGGTCCTCATTGGTAACGCCGACGACCACGGCCCCACAGTCCACGCCACTGGCACCGCCGGTCTGCAAGACCTCTCTGCTGCAATGGGGCACAAGGTCGGCGACGGTGTCAAAGGTCAGGCGATCCTGCTGCAGCACAACGCCGCCACCATGCCGCAACTCTTCACCGACACGCTGCACGTCATCCCTCACCTCAATGGCACCGTGGCGATAGGCTCGACCTCGGAACGCGATTGGGCCCACCCGACCAGCACCGACGCCCAACTCGACGCCCTGCTGACCCGCGCCCGCGCCGCCCTGCCTGTCTTGCAAGATGCCCCAGTCATCGAACGCTGGGCCGCCCTGCGCCCCCGTGCGCAATCCCGCGCACCCCTGCTGGGTCCGTGGCCCGGCAGACCCGGCCACTATGTGGCCAACGGCGGCTTCAAGATCGGCTTTGGCATGGCGCCAAATGTGGCAAAGGTGATGGTCGATCTGGTGTTGACCGGCATCGACGCCATCCCCGCAGGCTTCAATACGGCCGCTCTGTAAAACCTCAGACCTGCCCCGCCTTCACCAGCCAGTCCGCCGTCGCTTTCAGCGCTGCCGCCGGGGTTGCAAAATCCATGCCCATTTCCGCCGTGGCCCGCGCATTCGATACCTCCGGCAAATACCCGACCAAGTCCGCCGCCGCCCGGATCTGCCGATCAAACAGCCCCAGAACCCGCAAAGCGATTTTCGGCGCGACCATGGTCGGAATGCGCCGCCGGGGATAGGCCTGCTTCAGCACCCGTGCCATATCCGGCATCGTCATCGACCCGCCCGCAGCGAGATAGCGCTTGCCCACAGTCGCGGCCTGCTGCACCGCCCTGAGGTGCATTTCCGCCACATCACGCACATCGACCACCACAAAGCCGATCATCGGCACCATCGGGTCACGCCCCCGCATCAACCGCCGCACCACCCCGACCGACGACCCGAAATGCGCGTCCAGCGGCGGCCCCAGAACGAATCCCGGATTGATCGTGGTCAACTGCAGGCCTTCGCGCCCGGCAAAATCCCACGCCGCCCGCTCTGCAAGTATCTTTGACCTTGCATAGGCCGAGGCGCCGTCCGGATTGCACCAATCCTCCTCGTCCTGCACGCCCTTCTGCCGCCGGTCCTGCACCGAAACAGTCGACGAGGTCACCACCACCCGCAAAACCCCAGCCAGCCTGGCCGCGCGCAATACCCGCATTGTCCCCTGCACCGCCGGCCGGATCAACACGTCGGGGTCGGCAGGTTCCACGATTGGAAACGGCGAGGCAGTATGCACCACCGCCGCCACCCCGTCCATCGCCGTGGCCCAGCCCGCCTCTGCCTCCAGATCGGCCAGCACGAAACCCAACCGCCCAAGGGCTGCCGCATCGAGATGCGGTGCCAAGGCGGCCCGCACCTCCGCCGCGCGATCAAGCCGCCGCAGCGTGCCGCGCACCGCGTAGCCGGCGGCAAGGAATTTCAGCGCCACATGCTTGGCCACAAAGCCCGAAATTCCGGTCAACAGGATCAGCTCCGCCATCACACCCTCACGACGTTACCCGGCACCGCGCCACCTCATCCGGCAACGCCGCCTCTGGCAAGACCGAAAATTCCACCCGGAACAGCCGTTCGTCACCATCCCAACCCTCGAACAACCACACGCCGGGCACCTGCTCTTCGGGGAAGTCGAATGAGAAGAATTCCGTCACCGGCATGCCAGCGGGAAAGTCGTCATACCAGACATCAGGCGGCGCCAGATCAGGCCGTGTCAGCTCCAGCCGCATCCGCGGCACCTCCCGCGCCATGACAACCTCAACCCCGAACGATAGCCCCAGGGCTGCTGGCACCACCTGACCCGCGCCGCGAAACATCGGCCCGATGTCAGAGGTGATGATATAGCCAAGCCGGGTCTCGGGTGCGTCCACCCGTTCGCCCTCGGCGGCAGGCTCGCAGAACACCTGCGCCTCAAGCGACACCACACTGGCAGAATGTTCCAACGCCAGGTCCTGTGCCCCGGCCGCCAGACCCCATCCGATCAAGACCACTGCCAACCGCATCGCCACCCCCAAAGCCCCAACATAAACGTCCCGTGCACAATTCAACAGGTCAGGGGTTTTCCTCGGCCTCATATTGCGGCAGGCAGGGCGGGCAGCAACCGCAAGGCAGTCGATGGCCGGACTATCCCCCGAACTCTTTGCCCTCGCCTTGGCAATCACCCTGTTCGCGGGCCTTGTCAAAGGGGCGGTGGGATTTGCCATGCCGATGATCATGATCTCGGCATTCTCCAGCTTTCTGTCGCCGCAACTGGCGCTCGCCGGGCTGATCATGCCGACCCTGATCACCAACCTCAGCCAAGCCTTACGCCATGGTTGGCAACCGGCATGGGACACCATGGTGATCTACCGCCGCATCCTGATCGCTACCGTGATCTTCATCGTGATCTCTGCCCCCTTTGTCCGTGTCATCCCGCAGACCGTGTTTCTGCTGATGCTCGGCGTGCCGATCACGCTGTTTGCCGTGGCGCAGCTGGCCGGTCTGAACCTTGCGTTCAAGCTGGAGCACCGGGCGCGTGCCGAATGGATTCTGGGGGCCATCGGCGGGCTTTATGGCGGGATATCCGGCGTCTGGGGTCCGCCGCTGCTGGTCTACTTGCTATCGATCAAGGCAACCAAGCTGGAGGCCGTCCGCGCCCAGGGCGTCGTCTTCCTGATCGGCGCTGTCGTGCTGATGCTGGCCCATCTGCGATCAGGCGTTCTGAACACCACCACCCTGCCGTTTTCGCTGTGGCTGATCATTCCCGGTCAGATCGGCCAATATCTCGGCACGCGCGTCCAGGACCGCCTCGATCAGGGCCGCTTTCGCCGCTGGACCCTGATCCTGTTGGTCCTGACCGGCCTCAACCTCGCCCGTAAGTCGTTCTGGTAGGACATAGTTGCTCCGAGCAGAGAGCAGCGTCATCCTAGGCGTGCCAGGGCAGCGTCCGAGCGCCCCGCGCAACCGTTTCCGTCGGGTTAGCCTATTGGCATCAACCCCTTGCTTTCACACACTTTCCCATAACGTCCATATCTGGACGCCCAAGCCTACCCGATTGCCGCAGCCTTCACATCGGCATCGATGAACGGCAGATACTGGCCGAAATTGGCGGCGAACATCCCCACCAGTCTCAAGGCCTGCTTGTCATAATCCGCCGCATCGGCCCAGGTCGAGCGCGGGTCGAGCAGCCCACGGTCCACCCCGGCCAGGGCCACCGGCACTTCAAAACCAAAGTTCGGATCGCGTCGGAACTCTCCACCAGCCAGCGAGCCATCCAGGGCCGCCGCCAGCAAAGCCCGCGTCGCCCGGATCGGCATCCGCCGCCCGGTGCCATAGGCGCCCCCGGTCCAGCCAGTGTTCACCAACCAGCACGACGCACCATGCTTGGCAATCTTCTGCGCCAGAAGCTTGCCGTAAACCTCGGGTCGGCGCGGCATGAAGGGCGCCCCGAAACAGGTGCTGAAGGTCGGTTGCGGCTCGGTCACCCCGCGCTCGGTCCCCGCCACCTTTGACGTAAACCCTGACAGGAAGTGATACATCGCCTGCGCCGGCGTCAACCGGGCAATCGGTGGCAATACTCCGAAAGCGTCGCAAGTCAGCATCACCACATGCCGCGGATGGCCACCCAGCCCCGAGGCCGACGCGTTGGAAATGTAATCCAGAGGATAGGCGCAGCGGGTGTTGGCGGTCAGGCTGTCGTCGGCAAAGTCGATCTCCAGCGTCTCCGGATCGTAGACCACGTTTTCAACCACGGTGCCAAACCGGTGGGTGGTCGCATAGATCTCTGGTTCAGCCTCGGCGGACAGGTTGATGGTCTTGGCATAACAACCGCCCTCGAAGTTGAAGGTGCCGCGGTCCGACCAGCCATGTTCATCATCGCCGATCAGCGTGCGCGACGGATCGGCCGACAGGGTGGTCTTGCCGGTGCCCGACAGGCCGAAGAACACCGCCGTATCGACCGGATTGCCGATCGCGTGGTTGGCCGAGCAATGCATCGCCATCACGCCCTTTTCCGGCAACAGATAGTTCAGCAGCGTGAACACCGCCTTCTTGTTTTCCCCGGCATAGGCGGTGTTGGCGATCAGGATCAGCTTCTGGTCGAAATTCAGGGCAATCACGGTTTCCGACCGGCAGCCGTGCCGCACCGGATCGGCCTTGAACGACGGGCAATTCACCACGGTCCAGTCTGGCGTGAAGCTGTCCAGTTCCGCCCGCTCCGGCCGCCGTAGCAGATGGCGGATGAAGAGACCGTGCCAGGCCAGTTCCGTCACCATCCGCACATCCAGCCGGTGGATCGGATCGGCACCGGCATAGAGGTCCTGCACAAAGTAATCGCGGCCCTGCATATGGGTCAGCATGTCGGCATGCAAAAGGTCAAACGCCGCCGGAGTCATCGGCGCGTTGTTCTCCCACCAGACCGAACCTTCGACCGACGACGTCCGCACCACGAATTTGTCCTTGGGCGAACGTCCGGTAAACGTGCCGGTCGAGCACAGGAATGCCCCGCCAAGCCCCAGACGCCCCTCGCCGCGCGCAATGGCGGCCTCGACCAATGCAGGCTC
>JBDTQR010000061.1:0-22011 GCA_039932095.1 bacterium
GCTGCGCTGCTGCGAGGCCCTCTGCCGTCGCGCAGGTGACAAGTTTGCCGGGCCTGCGCCAGTCGAAATCAAGCTGATGCCGCGTTCTGAACTCGACCATCGCGTCGCGCGAGATATGGGCGAGGTTCAGCAGGCGCGCCGTGTTGGTCTGCCAGGCCCGCACTGTGCATTGCCGCAGAAACTGGCCAGCCCATTGCCATTGAGCAGGGTTGGCCAGACCTGTCGCCCTGACACCTTGCGTCGGGTCAAGGATGGTTCGCGGCAGACTGCGCAGGAAGCCGGGCGACCCCATCGCGCCGATCCGGTCGAACAGAAGTTGGCCTGCATTGGCCTTGCTGCTGCCAGAACCCGCAGCACTTGCGCGCTCGATAACCGTGACCGCATAGCCAGCCTCAGCCAGCTTGCAGGCACTGGCAAGGCCAATGATACCCGCGCCCACGACCACAGCTTTGGCATCCATTTCAGGCAAGCAATCCCGCTCCACGGTCTGGTCGCATCGACGGGTCAGCCATAGGTCCGGTCCGCCAACGGCGTGGTTCTGATCGCCGATTTGACAGCGTCAATGAAGATCGACTCGGCCCGATTGAACACCTTTCGCGGACTGGTCACCAGAAAGATGTCGACGGCGGGTGGGTTTTCATAGGGCGGCAATCGCCACAAAAGTCCGGCGCGCACGTCCCGCTCGGCCACATGCACCGGCAGCGGCCCAATTCCAAGGCCACACAGGATCATCCGGCGCAGTTCTTCAAGCTGCCCGGACCGCCCGACGATCTGTTGCGTCAGATCGTTTTGCTGACGCAGAAGGGCCACAGGCCGCAAGGCATCGTTCAGGTCGTCGGTGTCAAAAGATACCCCGTCGAGGCCACGCAGATCGCCCATTTCCAGATCGCGTTTGTTGAACAAGGGATGCGGCGGGCCGCAATAAAATCCAAAGTATTCGCGGTAGAAGTTTTCATATTCCAGATCGGGCAGCCGGCGGTTGACAAGGCAGATCCCCAGACTGGCCGTCTTGCCTTGAACCTGATTGACTACCTCGGCGCTTGGAGTGCTTCTGATTGTATAGGTTACCTTCGGATGCGTGCGGTAATTCTTGGCCAGAACCCGGTCGAGCAAGGGGGTGACGACATGGCTCGCGAGGGCGACGGTGATATGGCCGGAAATCTCTTCCGCTCCGGTCGCCACATCCTCTTTCAGGCGCGCTATGCCAGAATAGATATCGATGCACTCGCGGTACAGCTTCCGGCCCTCGGCCGTCAGACCAAAAGAGCCATGGCCACGTTCAAGCAGCCGACACTCAAGCGCCGCTTCCAACCGGCCCAGAGCAAGACTGACAGCTGGCTGGCCGCGCAGCAAACGGTTGGCGGCGCGTGAGATGCTGCCTTCCTCGACGATCACGACAAAGGTCCGCAACAAGTTCCAGTCCAAATTGCTGGCGAACCGGTCGAGCGTTTGCCTATCCATTGATTTGGCTAATATAGTTCATTGGCATTATCAATTATACTGATCTGTCGGCCAGATGCAATAGTACCGTCATCACACCGCAACTTCAGGAAACAAAGGGCTTCAACCAAGGATGAGCGATGGGGGGAAGGCCTTCGACCGGCGACCATGGCTTTTATTGTCCCCGGCGCTCTTGTCCATCGTGGCGCTTGTCGTCGTTCCGATGTCGTTCATTCTGGTCTATTCGTTCTATGAAAACGTTGACCTTGCGGTAGACCGCGTCGCCTTTCAGTTTTCCAATTGGCAGGAACTGTTTCAGGATAGTTACTACCATACCGCGATCTTGAAGACTTTGCGGATGTCGGTGATCGTCACGGTGCTGGCCGCCATTCTGGGCTATATCCCGGCCTATTTCATCGCCATGACGCGGTTTCGCCAGCGATGGTTGCTGTTGCTGCTGCTGATCCTGCCGTTCTGGGTCAGCTTCATCATCCGAACGCTCAGCTGGATCCACATCCTCGGCACCCAGGGTGCTTTGAACGGTTTGTTCGAATGGTTAGGCCTGATCAACGGGCCATTGTCGATGATGTACAATGAAGCCACGGTCATCGTCGGCTTCGTTCACGTCTTCCTGCCCTACATGATCCTGAACATCTATGTCAGCCTTGATGGGATCGACGAGAACCTGGAGCCGGCAGCGCGGACGCTTGGCGCGAGCCCCTGGCAGGCGTTCCGCGAAGTGACCCTGCCGTTGTCATTGCCGGGCCTCGCGGCGGGATGTCTGCTGGTCTTTGTGCTGACAGGGGGCAGCTATGTGACCCCCCTGATTCTTGGCGGGCCGGATGATTTCCTGTTCGGCAATCTGATCCATGATGCGGTCGTGACCGAGTTGAACTGGCCTATGGGGGCCACATTGTCGTTTACGCTTCTGGTGATCCTTGGAACCGTCGTGGTGATCTATAGCCGGTTCATCGGCCTTAACCAGCTTTCCAAAGCGTTCAGGTAGGGGGGATGATGCGCGCCTGGGGATTGATAAGACTCTACACGGTTCTGGTGTATGTCTTCATGTTCGCACCAATTGCGGTGGTGCTTCTGCTGGCGTTCAACTCGTCTCAGTTTGGCGGCTTTCCGATTGAAGGTTTCAGTCTGCGCTGGTTCTACAGGCTGGCAGAAAATGAGGCCATCGTCCGGGCGTTCAAGACCTCGGTGTCACTGGGCTTGCTGACCGCCCTGGTATCCACCTCGATTGGCGTTCTGGCCTCGTTGGCGCTGGTGCGCTACGAATTTCGCGGCAAGGATCTGATCACTACCCTGCTGATCTCGCCCGTGCTGGTGCCGGAAACGGTGCTGGCGGTGGGGTTGTTGATCTTCCTGCGCTGGTTGCACATGCCTCGGTCGTTTCTGCTGCTGCTGCTCGGCCATTCGATCATCGCCCTGCCTTTCGTCGTTCTGGTCGTTCAAGCGCGGCTGGTCGGGATCAAGAAGGAATACGAAGAGGCCGCACGCAGTCTGGGCGCGAGCCCGGTGCAAACGTTCTTTTCGATAACCCTGCCCCTGCTGACGCCCGCCGTGTTCGCTGGCGCGCTGTTTGCCTTCACCATCTCGTTCGACAACATCACGGCGACAATCTTCTGGCGTCCCACGGGCATGGAAACCGTGCCGACCCAGATTTTCGCCATGCTGCGCAATTCCATCAGCCCTGAAATCAACGCGCTGGGGTTTGTCATGATCGTCATCACTGTCGGCGTCCCGCTGCTCGCGGGGGCATTGGCACGGTATTTCTCACGCAAGAAAACCTGAACGGGCCACAGAGCCCAGAACTCGACAAGGAGAGTACAATGAAAAATATCGACAGCACAAAGCGCTATGAGATTCTGAGAGAGCGTATGGGCAACGGCGATGTCGACCGCCGGACCTTCATGGGCCTGCTTGGTGCCGCCGGCATCACCGCCGGGGTCAGCGGCGGCGCGTTCATCGGTATGGCGCAGCAGGCCCGGGCCGCAGGAACCACGCTCAGCTTCGAAGGCTGGGGTGGCGTGGTCAGCGAAGCGTTGCGTAAGAACGCCTTTACCCCCTATGAGGCGGCAACCGGCAACACGGTTATCGATTCCACCTTTGGTGGCGAAAACGAAGTGCTGACCAAGATAAAGGCCGCGGGCAACGTCGATGGCCACAACATCTTGCACTCCTCCGGGGTCAGTTGGTATCAGCGCTGGGTCGATGCCGGATATGGCAGTGCGTTGAACGAGGCCAACATCCCGAACCTGACCAATGTGATGGATGCGATCATCAAGCCGTTCCGGGCCATCACGCCGAACAGCCTGTCGGCCGTGCCCTATGACTATGGGACCACCGGCATCGCCTACAACACCAACCACATCACCAAGGAAGAGGCCGAGGCTCTTGGCGCCAATCTGCTGCTGAAGAAGGAGCTCAAGGGCAAGATCGGCGGCTGGGACGACGCGGCCAACCGCGCCTGGTATGGCGCGCTGCAGTCGGATCAGGACCCGAACAACATTCAGGACTGGGACGCGGTCTGGGCCAAGGCCCGTGAAAGCCGGGATCTGGTGTTGAAATACTGGAGTTCCGGCGCCGAATTGATGGATCTGCTCGCGAAGGAAGAAATCTACGCGACCGAGGCGTGGTCAGGCCGGGTTGCAGCCCTGCAAGCGCAGGGTCACCCGATCGGCTATATGGACCCGAAGAACGGTCTGGCCTGGCTGGAAAGCATGTTCGTGCTGAAAGGCTCGCCGATGGCCGAGGCGGAAGAGCTGTTGAACTTCATGCTGGACCCCGCGACCTCGATCGCGGTTGCCGAAGGTCAGAAATATCCGTCGTCGCTTGACCCGAACAAGGTCGAGATGACCGACATGATCAAGGCGCTGCCAGCCTATGACGCGACCGGCAAACTCGCCGATCTGGTCTTCCGTGATCCGGTGGTCTGGAATCCCCTGGAGAAAGAATACACCAAACAGTGGAACCGCGTCTCAAAAGGCGGCTGACCCGTCACACATCATGGAGGTGGGCCGGGTTTTCTGGCCCACCTTCTGTTTTGCAAATGATTTGGGGCGCATGCATGGCCGGCGTTGAGCTAAAGAATATCAAGAAATCTTTCGGTCTGATCCCCGCTGTGAAGGGCGTGAACGTCACCTTTGACGAAGGCACCTTCACGACATTGCTTGGCCCGTCCGGCTGCGGCAAGACCACGATCCTGCGGATGATTTCAGGGCTGGAGGCGCCAACCAGCGGCGACATCCTGATCGGCGGCGCGCGGATCAATGACGTGCCGATCCACAAACGCAATCTTGGGCTGGTGTTTCAGAACTACGCCTTGTTTCCGCATCAGACCATTGGCCAGAATATTGCCTTTGGCCTGAAATATCGTGGGGTCGCAGCGTCCGACATCGCCAGAAAAGTTAAAGCGGCTCTGGATATAGTGCGTCTGCCAGGTGTCGAGGATCGCTATCCCACCCAACTGTCAGGCGGCCAGCAACAACGCATCGCACTCGCCAGGGCCATCGTGATCGAACCCGATGTGCTGCTGCTGGATGAGCCCTTGTCAGCGCTTGACGCCAACCTGCGCGAAGAAATGCGGGTTGAATTGAAAGCCATTCAGAACCGGATTGGCGTCACTTCGATTTTCGTCACCCATGATCAGTCCGAGGCCTTGGCAATGTCGGACAGGATCATCGTGATGAGCGCGGGCGAGGTGCAGCAGATCGGGGCCCCTGAAGAGGTCTACAACACTCCGGCAAATGAATTCGTGGCCAACTTCCTTGGTGCATCGAACATCCTTGATGTCACTGTCGCGGGGTCGGACGCGACCACGATTGCGCTGCAAACGCCCCATTTCGGGACAATTGGCGTGCTGAAATCACGGGCGGCTCAGATTGATGGCAAGCAGAACGGTCGCTTGGTGGTGCGTGCAGAGAAGCTGCGGCTGCTGGTGCCGGGGACAATGGATACCGGCGTCAGTGCGGCGGGCGTGGTAGAGGCGGTCGATTATCAGGGGCAGATTGCGCGGTATTTTGTCCGGGTGGGCGACAGGCAATTGCAGGCCATGAACATGATCAACGGCCGCCCGTTTGCCGCCGGAGCCGAGGTCAAGATTGCGTTCAACCCTGAGGATTGTTCAGTTTTGCCTTCGGCAAGTTAGGCTGACGAGCCAGCAATTGTTTCAGCGCACGCCGACCCCGGTCAGCATGCGCCGAAAACTCATCGAGATATGCGCACGCTGAATAAGCGATGCCGCCTGCAGGTCACCGATTTTCAGGGCGCTCAGGATGTCATCAACCTCACGGTTGAAGACATGGGCCTCTTCGCTGAGGTCGATGGTTGAGGCGCGGATGGATTTGAGCCAGATGCGGGTCGTTCGGAAATACAACCTTTCGCAAATCTCGCGCAGCGGCTCGTTGTCGGTCAGGCGCAGCAGGGCCAGAAAGAAATCCATGTTGATCTGGGCAAACCGTCGCGGATCGGGGTCGCTGATCAGCGCATGCGACCGGGCCGACAGGGCATCGAAGTCGGACCACAATGCAGCATCAGGTGCGACCGGATCAAGCTTGCCCGTCAATTCCGCCAGCTCCAGACGCAATCTGTAGGTCTGTTGCAGCTCTTCAACCTCGACATCGGTCACAAAGGTTCCGACACCTTGTACCGATTGCAGCAACCCTTCGGCCTCAAGCCGCACCAGCACCCGGCGCAATGGGGTCCGGCTGACGCCAAACTCCTCTGCCAAGGCGTGTTCGGACAACCGCATGCCCGGGGCGTAGTCCAGAAGGCAGATCCGGCTGCGGATTTCGGCATGCAGCCGGTCAAAACGGTTGCGGGCGTTTGGGGTCTGTTTGGTCCCGATGTCCACGTTCCACACGTCCTTATATCTGGCCTATATCTGGCGGATTGCCTTGGCGGTATACGGAGAAGACCGCCAACTCAACAGCCGTCTGCGCGCGGCCGAGTTTTGGTTGGCGACACGGTGACGGCGCGGGTCGTTGAAACGAAAGCTCGACCGCGTGACAGAAGATGTTTCGTCGATAGTTCCATAAGTGCTATTCAAGATGCGGCAACTGCAAAGAAGTCAGTCCAAAACAGCGGAAAAATGATAGGTGTCTGTAACGGTATACTGCTGTTATCTCGCCCATTGGGTCACGCCTTGCCATCGCTTCGCCCCGGATGTCCGAGTTTTTGGCCCAGTCCGTCCAACATGGTCAGGCAGGCCGCAAGCTGATCAAGAGCCACAAACTCATCCGGCTTGTGAGCTTGCTCGATGGAACCAGGGCCGCAGACCGCCACTGCCATGCCCATCGACTGGAAGATACCTGCCTCGGTTCCGAAGGCCACAAGATCGGCGCCGTTCGCCCCGGTCAATTCCATCAGGATGTCGCGCGCCTCGTTCGCATCGACCGGAACCAGACCATCGATCTCTCCTATTACCTCGGTTATGATGTCGGCGGAAGCTGACACCTCGCGCATTGCGGGCAACAGGCTGTGGGCACAAAAATCCCGAAGGTCGGCTTTGACGAATTCCGCATCGCCATTCTGCACCGGGCGCATTTCCCAATCGACGCGCGCCTTGCCCGGAATGACGTTATGCGCAACGCCTCCAACCAGAGCACCGGTGTTGATGGTGGTCCACGGCGGGTTGAAGCGCCCGTTCACCGGTGCCCTGGCCCTGAGGTGCTGCTTCAATTCCATCAGACGGCCGACATATTGCACCGCGAATTCCACTGCATTTACGCCCAGGTCAGGGGCTGAACCATGACCCTCCAGCCCGGTGAAATGGGTGGAATATTCGCAACAGCCCTTGTGACCCTCGATGACACGCATCGAGGTTGGCTCGCCGATGATGGCCAGACCCGGCCGGACGCCCTGCCCCCGCAAGACCTGCGCAAGCGCTTGCGCGCCGATGCAACCGGTTTCCTCGTCATAGGTAAAGGCAAAGTGGACCGGCCTGTCGCGGACTCGCTCGGCGAAAACCGGCGCCATCGCCACCGTGGCTGCGATGAAGCCCTTCATATCGCAGGTGCCACGGCCAAAAAGCTTGTCATCGCGTTCGATCATCGTGAAGGGATCGGTGGTCCAGTCCTGATCTGCGACCGGCACCACGTCGGAATGCCCTGACAGCAGGATACCGCCGTCGCCATCCGGTCCCAGTGTAGCGAACAGGTTGGCTTTGGTACCGCTGGCATCACGGTGGATGTCGACCCGCGCTCCAACGGAGTGCAGACGGTCAGCCAGAAATTCGATCATCGCCAGATTGCTGTCGGTCGAGATGGTCGGGAAGGCGATCAACTGCCCCAACAGCGCTTTGGTGTCATCGAGCATCCCCACGCGGCTAATCCTTCACGAACATCTTGCGCTCGACATTGCAGAACGGTTCGGCGGGACCATTGTCCCGGATCAGGATGGATTCCGTTGTCTCCAGTCCCCAATTTTCCATCCAGAGACCGGGCATCAGGTGAAAGGTCATGCCGGGCTCCAATATGGTCTGATCGCTGGCACGAAACGAAGCAGTGCGTTCGCCCCAGTCGGGCGGATAGGACAGCCCGATGGGATAGCCACAGCGCGCCGACCGCTTGATCCCGACCTTTTCAAGCTCGAACGCCAGGGCATTGGCCACGTCACAGGTCCGGTTGCCGGGGCGGGCAGCCTCGAGCGCTGCTTCCAGTCCGGCTGTCAGCGCCTGCGAGGCATCGGAAATTTCTTGCGATGGCTTGCCCAGATGCACAGTGCGGCACAGCGGGGCGTGATAGCGGCGGTAGCAGCCTGACAATTCGAAAAACGTTGCTTCCCCGGCCTTCATCGGTGCGCCATCCCAGGTCAGATGCGGCGCCGAGGCATCGGCACCTGACGGCGTCAGCGGCACGATGGCCGGATAATCACCCCAGTCGTCCCCGACACCGTACAGCGCGGCACGGCTGATCTCACCCACCAGTTCGTTCTTCTTCATGCCGGGGCGGGCCAGTTCGATCCCCAGCCGCACGATCTTTTCCGAAATCGCTGCAGCCTTGCGCATGAAACCGATCTCGTCTTCCGATTTCACCATGCGCTGCCAGTTAACCAGTGCCGTGGCATCGACAAGTGTTGCGTTCGGCAAGGACGTTCCCAGCACGGCATGGGCTTTCGCCGAGTAGTAGTAATTCTCCATCTCAACCCCGACCCGGGCCCTGGCATGCCCCATGTCGATCAGATTTCTTGCCAGATCCTCCATCGGGTGCTGGGTCGGCGACTGGATGAAGGTGTCGGCATATCCGATGGTCCGGTCGTCGGCCATCCAGACGGTCCGCTTCGCGCCATTCGCATCCTGACTGCGGCCCCACCAGACCGGATCACCATCCAGCGGCAGGATCACCCCCTGATGGACGTAGAACGACCAGCCGTCATAGCCGGTCAGCCAAGCCTGATTGGAAGGGTCGGTCGCAAACAAGACGTCGATCCCGGCGGCTTGCATGGCCTTGCGTGTTTTGGCGATTCGGCGGGCATATTCCGCCGCGCCAAAGGGGGCATGATGCAATCCCATGGGAAGATCTTTCCTGATGCTGAGCCTATATTGTGCACAACGCTACCCACGATTTCCCCGCTTGGCAAGGAATGCGTGCGTTTTTCCCAATTACTGTCGTCATTTATCTTGACACAAATCCACGTCACGCCATGCTGTATACAACAACAGATCTTCGACTGTTTCGGCCGAAGACGAAAACCGGGGAGTACAATATGAAGAAATCACCGTTGACCACCGCAATTGCCGCCGGAATCGTTCTGGGACTGTCCGGCGTTTCGGCCTATGCCGGGCCATTGATGGACCGGATCAAGTCCGGCGAACCCATCAGGATCGGCTTTGCCAATGAGGTGCCGTTTGCCTATCCGGGCGACGACGGCAGCCCGATGGGCTTTGTCAACGCCGAGGCGCTCGGCGTGTTGGCCTCGATGGGTTACACCAAGATCGAGCCGGTGCAGACCGAATGGGGCGGCCTGATCCCCGGGCTGCAGGCCGGCCGTTTCGACATCATCACCGGCGGCATGAACATCCTGAAAGCGCGCTGCGAAAACGTCGCTTTCTCAGAGCCGATGGCGACGATCGGTGACGCGTTCATCGTGGCCAAGGGCAATCCCAAGGGCATTGCCACCTATACCGACATCAAGGACAAGGGCGCCGTGATGGTCACAGGTGCGGGCTATTCCAACATCGACGCAGCCAAATCCGCCGGTGTGCCTGAGGCCAATATCATGCAGGTCCCTGGCCCGACGGAGATTCTGGCCGCCGTCAAGGCCGGTCGCGCCGATGCCGGGGCTGGTACCTACTTCACCGTCAAGCAACTGGCTGACAATTCCGACGGCGCTGTCGAGGTGACCGATCCGAATGCGCTGCCGACCGACTCGATGAACTGGGCCGGGATCGGCTTTAACAAGGAAGACCAGGACTTCGTCGATGCCTTCAACGCGGCGCAGAAGGCCTATCTTGGCACGCCCGCGATGATGGATGCCGTCAAGCAGTATGGCTATGGCGAAGCGTCGTTGCCGGGCGACAAGACCACAGCCTGGGTCTGCGCCAACCGCTAGTTTGAGGGGGGCGGGTCGCCGCCCCTCGCCTAGCTGACCGAAAGGGAGACAGGTGTCATACTGGGAATTCCTGCTAACCTACGGCGCCCGCTTTCTGGATGGCACGCTGGTCACAGGGGCCCAGTTTCTGCTTGGCACCGTCGTCGCCATCTTCATCGCACTGATCGCCGGTCTGGCCAAACTGTCGCCGAACCTCGTGGTCCGCAGCGTCGCCATCGCCTATATCGAGCTGTTCCGCGGCACGTCGCTGTTGGTGCAACTGTATTGGATCTTCTTTGTCCTGCCGCTGTTTGGCCTCACGCTCCCCAAGTTCACCGCTGGCTTTGTATCGGTCGGCATGAATGTCGGGGCCTACGGCGCTGAACTGGTACGCGGTGCAATCCTGTCGGTGCCCAAGGGCCAATGGGAGGCCGCGCTGGCGATCAACATGTCGCCCGCCCAACGGATGCGCCGGGTGATCCTGCCGCAAGCGGTGCTGATCATGCTGCCACCCTGGGGCAACCTGATCATCGAACTCCTGAAGGGCACCGCGCTGGTCTCGCTGATCTCTGTCGCCGATCTGATGTTTCAATCCAAGCAGATCAACGCCTCGACCTATCTGTCGGCCCAGTCGTTCGGCACTGCGCTGATCATCTACTTCATCCTCGCCCGCTTTCTGGTCACGCCGTTCATGCGCTGGCTGGAACGGGTCATGGCACGGAGGCTCGGTCGCGGATGAGCTTTCACTGGCGCTGGGACTTCACGTTCGACATTCTGCCGCGGCTGCTGCTCGCCACGCTCAACACGCTGATGGCGGCGGGAATTGGCTATGCCATCGCCCTGGTGCTTGGCCTCGTGCTGGCCTTGGCGCAGCGCACCGGGTTTCGTCCGCTGACCCTTGTCGCGCGGGAATTCGTCGAGTTCATCCGTTCGACTCCGCTGGTGCTGCAGATCTTCTTCATCTTCTATGTTGGCCCGCAGTTCGGCATCCGGCTGTCGCCTTGGGTTTCCGGCATGATCGCGATTGGCCTGCACTATTCGGCCTATCTGTCAGAGGTTTACCGTGGCGGCCTCGACGCCGTGCCGAAAGGTCAATGGGAGGCTTGTACCGCCCTGAACATGACGGCGCGGCAGGTCTATGGACGCATCATCATTCCGCAGGCCCTGCCCTTGTCGCTGCCCGGGATGGGGAACTATCTGGTCGGCATCTTCAAGGACACCCCGATGCTGAGCGTGATCGGCGTGGCAGAACTGATGCAGACCGCCAATGCCATCGGGTCGGAAAGCTACCGCTTTCTGGAACCCTATACGCTGGTTGGCGTCATCTTTCTTGCGATCTCACTGCCGACGGCCGGACTTATCCGGTTGTTCGAACTCTGGGTCCGCCGCAAATTGGGAATGCGTTGATGGAAGACATGTCGAACTATCCGCTGGAACTGACCGGAGACGCCGTGCCGATGGTGCGGTTCATGAATGTCACCAAGAGCTACGGCTCGCTGGTGGTGCTGGACAAGCTCGATCTTGACGTTGCCGCCGGAGAGATGGTGACGATCATCGGCCCTTCAGGCTCTGGCAAGACCACGGTCCTGCGCATGCTGATGACGCTTGAAACGATCAACGGCGGGGTGATCTATGTCGACGGCCAACCGCTGACCCATATGGCGAAGGACGGCAAACTGGTGCCCGCCGACGCCCGTCATCTGCGCAAGATCCGCGCCAGCATCGGCATGTGCTTTCAGCATTTCCACTTGTTTCCCCATATGACCGCCCTGCAGAATTGCATGGAGGGCCCGGTGCAGGTTCTGGGCCTGCCCAAACAGGAGGCGCGCGAACGGTCCGAAGAATTGCTGGCCCTGGTCGGCATGATCGACAAGAAGGATCAACACCCGTCGCGCCTGTCCGGCGGCCAGCAGCAGCGCGTGGCCATCGCTCGCGCTCTGGCAATGCGACCCAAGGTGATGCTGTTTGACGAGGTGACCTCGGCGCTTGACCCCGAAGTCATCGGCGAAGTCACCAGCGTCATCCGCAAACTGGTCACCGAGCATAATCTGACCATGCTGATGGTCACCCACCAGATGGGATTTGCCCGCGACATTTCCGACCGCATCTGCTTTTTCTTCGGCGGCAGGATCGAAGAGCAAGGCCCGCCTGACGCCCTGTTCGGCCAGCCGCAGCGCGACCGGACCAAACAGTTTCTATCCGCCGTCAAGGAAGCTGTGTGAATGCAGGTGACCCTTGCCGATATTCTGGCTGCCCGCCGGGTGATAAAGGGCGTGGCTGACGCAACGCCCATGGTGCCCTCGGCCTTCATGTCGAATGTGATCGGGCATGATTTCCTGCTCAAACTGGAAAACATGCAGCCGATCGGGGCGTTCAAGTTGCGCGGGGCGATGAATGCGGTGATGACCCAGCCCGACAAAGTGCAGGGTGTTGTCTGTTGTTCAACCGGCAATCATGGACGCGGGGTCAGTTATGCTGCGGCGCTGCGTGGGATGCGCGCGGTGATCTGCATGTCAAATCTGGTGCCGCAAGCCAAGGTCGACGGTATCCGCGCGCTTGGTGCCGAGGTGCGGATTGTCGGCACTACTCAGGACGACGCGATGCACGAAAGTCGCAGGCTGTGCGAGGCCGAGGGTCTGGTTGAAATCTCGCCCTTCGACGATGTGGCGGTGATTGCCGGGCAAGGCACAATCGGCCTGGAAATGCTGGAACAACGCCCGGACCTGACTGCCCTCCTGGTGCCTTTGTCGGGTGGCGGTCTGGCGGCGGGCATTGCGGTTGCCGCCAAGGCGATCAATCCCGCCATCCGCGTGATCGGCATCACCATGGAGCACGGCGCCGCCATGCAAGCCGCAATCGGTGCCGGCCATCCGGTCGAGGTCGTCGAGGTCGCCTCGCTCGCCGACAGTCTGGGCGGCGGCATTGGTTTGGCCAACCGGCTGACATTTCCGATCTGCCGCGACCTGCTGGATGCGGTTGTATTGGTCAGCGAAGAGGAGATCCGCCACGCGATGCAGGCCCTGTATTTTGAGGACCGGATCGTCGCCGAAGGTGCCTCGGTGGTCGGACTGGCGGCGGTGCTGTCCGGCAAACTCGGTGGCCTGGACGGTCCGGTCGGCACCGTGATCACCGGCCGCAATCTGGATATGGCGGTGTTCAACCGGATCATGGCCGGGCAGGATGTGCAGATCGGCGCGCTGACGGTGAAAGGCAAGACCTATGGCGCATGATATTCAGGTCGTCACCGAAACCGACCTGCGGCGCCTGGTCAAACTCGATCTGGCGGTGGTGGATGTGGTGGAGCGGGCCTTTGTAACCCTGGCCAAAGGGGGCGTGGTGATGCCGCCCGTCCTGTCGATGCATCTGGCCGAAGCGCATGGCGAGGTCGATGTCAAAACCGCCTATGTCCCCGGCTTCGATGGTTTCGCCATAAAGGTCAGCCCGGGTTTCTTTGACAATCCCAAACTTGGCCTGCCCAGCCTCAACGGGTTGATGATCCTGTTCTCGGCCACGACCGGTCTGGTCGAGGCGCTGTATCTCGACAACGGTTATCTGACCGACATCCGCACCGCCGCCGCCGGTGCCGTTGCTGCGCGCCACCTTGCGCCGCAAAATGTCACCACGGCAGGCGTCATCGGCACCGGCGTTCAGGCCAGATTGCAGATGCAAGCCGCCCATCTGGTGCGCCCCTTCACGCGGGCGCTGGTCCATGGTCGCGACCTGACCAAGGCGCAGAGTTGCGCCGCCGATCTGCAGGCCACCCTTGGCATCCCGGTCGAGGCTGTCGCCGACGCCGCGCATCTTGTCGCTGAATGTCAGCTTGTCACCACCACCACCCCGGCCCGTGAACCGGTGCTAAGGGCCGAATGGCTTCACCCCGGCCTGCACATCACCGCCATGGGGTCGGATCAAGACGGCAAGAATGAGATTGACCCCAAGGCCATCGTCAGCGCCGACGCCTATGTCTGCGACCGTGTCAGCCAGTGCGAAGCCCTCGGTGAACTGCGTACAGCCCTTGCCGCCGGGCTGTGGGACAAGGGCACGCCCGCCGAACTGGGTGAGGTCATTATCGGCACCAAACCGGGCCGCATCTCGCCCGACGACATCACGATTGTCGACCTGACCGGGACCGGCGTGCAGGACACCGCCATTGCCACCCATGTCCGCGCCCGGTTTCGTGATGCCGGGACGGTCATTGTCACGTGACGCATGATCCTCGATGACCGCGACATTGCGATATTGCGGGTCCTTGCGACCGAGGGCCGGATAACCAAAACCGCGCTCGCCGAACGTATCGGCCTGTCGCCAACCCCGTGCTGGGAACGGCTGAAGAAGCTGGAAAAAGCCGGGCTGATCGACGGCTACCGCGCCGAGATATCGCTGCGCAAACTAGGTCCGCATGTCACCATCTTCCTCGCCGCCGAACTGGCTGACCACACCGCACCCAGCTTCCGGATCTTTGAAGATGCGATGGCCCGCCATGACGAGGTCGTCGCCTGTTGGGCACTCGGCGGCGGGTTTGATTACCTGTTGCACATCGTCACCTGCGACATTGACGCCTACCAACGCCTGGTCGACGCGATGCTGGACGCAAGGATCGGTCTGGCCCGCTATTTCACCTATGTCGTTACCAAATCGGTCAAGGGTCCCGCCGTGCCACCCATCGAACTGCTGTTGGGCCGGTGACATTTCGCTGCGGCGCCTACCCAAGCCAGAGGAATTCTCTGCCAGTCCGCTCAACTTTGGTCAAATCACCGCTGCGATCCTGCGATACTCGGCAGCAGACCCGCAAAGGAGGACCCGATGTTGGACACCATGATCTCGCCTTCCCTCAGCCTTGACGACAAGAAGCTGTTCCGCAGCTTTGCCTATATCGGCGGCAAATGGACCGGTGCCGCGTCCGGTGAGGTGATCACCGTAGCGGACCCTGCCACGGGCAAGACCATGGGCAAGGTGGCCAGCCTGTCGGACAGGGAATCCACCGCTGCGGTCGATGCAGCCGACGCCGCCTTCCCCCTGTGGTCCGGCCTGTTGCCGCAGGACAGATCGGCAATACTGCGCCGTTGGTTCGATCTGATCATTGCGCACCGCGAGGACCTTGGCCGGATCATGGTTGCAGAACAGGGCAAACCCCTGTCCGAAGCACGCGGCGAGATCGCCTACGGCGCGGCCTTTGTCGAATTCTACGCCGAAGAGGCCAAACGCCCGAATATCGAAGGCGTGACCAGCCATCTGCCCGACGCCGAAGTTGAAATCTGGCGTGAACCGGTTGGGGTGGCGGCCCTGATCACGCCGTGGAACTTCCCCTCCGCCATGCTGACCCGCAAGGCGGCAGCGGCGCTTGGCGCAGGGTGCACCGTGGTATGCCACCCCTCAGCCGAAACCCCGTTCTCGGCCCTTGCCCTCGCCGAACTTGCCGAACGCGCCGGCCTGCCCGCTGGCGTCTTCAACGTCGTGACGGGCCATGCCCCGGTCGTGGTGGAACCGTGGACCAGGGACGTCCGGGTCCGCGCCCTGTCCTTCACGGGCTCGACCGAGATCGGGCGGCTCCTCTACCGGCAATCCGCCGATACGGTGAAGCGGTTGGTGCTGGAACTGGGGGGTCACGCGCCGGTTCTGGTCTTTGCCGATGCCGATCTTGATGCCGCCGTGGCCGAGACGATCAAAGCCAAATTCGCCACCTCGGGTCAGGACTGTCTCGGTGCCAACCGCATCATGATCGAACGACCGGTTTATGCCGCGTTTTGTCAGCGGTTCACCAAGGCAACCGAGGCTCTGACCATCGGACCGGGAATGGAGGACTGTGACCTCGGACCGCTGATGAACGAAAATGCCGTGCGGAAACAGGAAGATCATGTCGCCGATGCCGTTGCGAAAGGCGCAAAGCTTGGATGTGGCGGCAAGAGGCACGCCTTGGGACCGCTGTTCTACCAGCCGACGGTTCTGCTCGATGTGCCCGCCGACGCCAAGATCATGACGGATGAGACCTTCGGCCCGGTCGCCGCCCTCCTGCCCTTCGACACCGAAGACGAGGCCCTGAAAACTGCGAATGCCACCCAATTCGGGCTGGTCGCCTATGTCCACACCCAGGACCCGAGGCGGATTTACCGGCTGACCCGGGCGCTGCAATTCGGTATGGTCGCGGTCAACCGCACCAAAGTGACCGGCGCGCCGATCCCGTTTGGCGGCACCAAGCAATCCGGACTTGGCCGCGAAGGGGCGCGTCAAGGCATGGAAGAATTCACCACCATCAAATACGTCTGCCGCGACTGGGCGTGAACGAAAGGCCAATGACATGCTGACGAACGATCAAATCGACCAATGGGACCGCGAGAGCTTCTTTCATCCCTCCACCCACCTCGCCCAACACGCGCGGGGCGAAACGCCGACCCGGGTGATCCGCACCGCCTCTGGTGTCCATATCGAAGACCGCGACGGCAACCGCTTTCTCGACGCATTCGCCGGCCTTTACTGCGTGAACGCGGGCTATGGCCGGATGGAGATTGCCGAGGCCATCGCGGCGCAGGCCAGGGAACTGGCCTATTATCACGCCTATGTCGGCCATGGCACCGAGGCGTCGATCACGCTGGCCCACATGATACTCGACCGCGCGCCGAAGAACATGTCCAAGGTCTATTTCGGTCTCAGCGGGTCGGATGCCAATGAGACCAACATCAAGTTGGTCTGGTATTACAACAATATCCGTGGCTTGCCTGCCAAGAAAAAGATCATCTCCCGGTGGCGCGGCTATCACGGCTCGGGCCTGGTGACCGGATCGCTGACCGGGCTGGAACTGTTTCACAAGAAATTCGACCTGCCGCTGTCGCAGGTCATCCATACCGAGGCGCCCTATTACTTCCGCCGCGCCGACCTCAACCAGTCGGAAGCCGAGTTCACCGCCCACTGTGCCGCCGAACTTGAGGCGCTGATAGACCGCGAAGGTGCCGACACGATTGCCGCCTTCATCGGCGAGCCTGTGCTGGGCACCGGCGGCATCGTCCCGCCTCCTGCCGGCTATTGGGCGGCCATTCAGGCGGTGTTGAAAAAGTACGACATCCTGTTGATCGCCGATGAAGTTGTCACCGGCTTTGGTCGTCTGGGCACCATGTTCGGGTCGGATCATTACGGGATCGAGGCGGATATCATCACCATCGCCAAGGGGCTGACCTCGGCCTATGCGCCACTTTCCGGCTCGATCATCTCGGACAAGGTCTGGAAGGTGCTGGCGCAGGGCACTGATGAGAACGGTGCCATAGGTCACGGCTGGACCTATTCTGCCCATCCGATCTGCGCGGCGGCCGGAGTGGCGAACCTGAAGCTGATCGACGATCTGGGACTGGTGGCGAATGCGGGTACGGTGGGCAGCTATCTGAAAGCTGCCATGTCGGACGCGCTGTCCGGCCATGCCCATGTCGGCGACGTGCGGGGCGAAGGGATGCTGTGTGCGGTGGAGTTTGTCGAAGACCGGGCTTCGCGTCGCTTCTTCGATCCTGCCAAGAAGATTGGTCCGCAAGTCTCGGCAGCGTTGCTGACGCAAGACAGGGTGATTGCCCGGGCGATGCCACAAGGCGACATCCTGGGTTTCGCACCGCCGTTCTGCCTGACCAAGGCCGAGGCCGATACGATCGTCGCGGCGACCACGCGTGCGGTCAAAACCGTTCTGGGCTGACGCCGACTGCGGTCTGGATTGTTGCCGCCCCAAGGGCGCGAAATGGCAGAATGGCTCGATTGGCCCGAAATTCTGCCCGCTCGCGCCCGATGGGCAAGACACCCACAATCGACCGTGCAATGGCAATCAACCTGCTTGGCAGAAGATCCTGGTGCCCGCGGCCGGACTTGAACCGGCACGGCCCTGCGGCCTGGGGATTTTAAGTCCCCTGTGTCTACCATTTCACCACGCGGGCTGCCGGTGGTCTGGGCACAATAGCGCCCGGACGGCGACTGGCAAGGGTATGCCGCGCCGCGGCAATTGACAGTTCCGCCCGGCCCGTCTCATATGTGCTGCACAGCAAGGCAGGGGTTAGTCATGAAGAAAGTGTTCCCGACCGCAGACGCGGCACTGGACGGGGTTCTGTTCGACGGGATGACCATTGCCGCCGGGGGCTTCGGGCTGTGCGGCATTCCGGAACTGTTGATCGCTGCCATCCGCGATGCGGGCACCAAGGATCTGACCATCGCGTCGAACAATGCCGGGGTTGACGGCTTTGGACTGGGGATCTTGCTGGCCACACGGCAGGTCAAGAAGATGATTTCCTCCTATGTCGGCGAAAACGCCGAATTCATGCGGCAATATCTGTCGGGCGAGTTGGAGCTGGAGTTCAACCCGCAAGGTACTCTGGCCGAACGTCTGCGGGCGGGCGGTGCTGGCATCCCGGGGTTTTACACCCGCACTGGCGTCGGCACCGTGATCGCCGACGGCAAGGAGCATAAGGATTTCGACGGCAAGACCTATATTCTTGAGCGTGGCATCGTGGCCGATCTGTCCATCGTCAAGGCCTGGCGGGCAGATCCGTCCGGCAACCTCGAATTCCGCAAGACCGCCCGCAACTTCAACCCGCCCGCAGCGACGGCTGGCAAGGTCTGCGTGGCCGAGGTTGAAGAGATCGTGCCGCTGGGCGCGCTCGACCCCGACAAGATCCACCTGCCCGGCATCTATGTCCACCGTCTGATTCAGGGCGCGCATGAAAAGCGCATCGAAAACCGCACCACGCGCAAGAAGGAGGCCTGATCATGTGGGACCGCAATCAGATGGCCGAACGCGCCGGGCGCGAATTGCACGACGGCTGGTATGTCAACCTTGGCATCGGCATTCCGACGCTGGTCGCCAACTATATCCCCGCGGGCGTCAGCGTGACGCTGCAATCGGAAAATGGCATGCTGGGCATGGGCCCTTTCCCGTTTGAGGGCGAAGAAGACGCCGACCTGATCAACGCCGGCAAGCAGACCATCACCGAACTGCCACAGACCGCCTATTTTGACAGCGCTCAGTCGTTTGCCATGATCCGTGGCGGCAAGATCGCCATGGCAATTCTGGGCGCGATGGAAGTGGCCGAGAATGGCGATCTTGCCAACTGGATGATCCCCGGCAAGCTTGTCAAGGGCATGGGCGGCGCGATGGATCTGGTGGCGGGGGTTGGTCGGGTCGTCGTGGTCATGGACCACACCTCCAAACACGGCGAAAGCAAGGTGCTGAAGGCTTGCACGCTGCCGCTGACCGGGGCCGGCGTCGTCAACCGGATCATCACCAACCTGGGCGTGCTGGATGTGGTGGCGGGCGGTCTGAAGATCGTCGAATGCGCGGACGGTGTGACCGAAGCCGAACTGCGCGCCGCAACCGAGGCCACGATCGTTGACTGACCCTGTCATCACCCGTGAAGTTGCAGGCCATCACGGCCGCTATGTCATTCGGCAAAACGGCGAAGAGGCCGAGTTGACCTATTCGATCACCACCCCGACTCTGGTGATTGCCGACCATACCGAGGTTCCCGACAGTTTCCGTGGCACCGGCGCCGGCCTGGCGCTTGTCACAAGACTGGTCGCTGACGCCCGGGCCGAGGGGTTCAAGATCATGCCGCTGTGTCCCTTCGTCAATGCGCAGCGCAAGCGTCATCCGGAATGGGCCGACGCGTTCTCGGTCTAATTGCTGGCCGAGATGATGCGGAACACGCAGGGATCGCTGACCAGTTCTGGCGGCGACA
The DNA here is from genome assembly GCA_039932095.1 of bacterium. GTDB lineage: Bacteria > Pseudomonadota > Alphaproteobacteria > Rhodobacterales > Rhodobacteraceae > Stagnihabitans. The sequence goes on from JBDTQR010000061.1 coordinate 19,677, forward strand.
TGCACAGACCCTGCGCCACTGTCCACGCCGCAAGCACCTTGGGCACATAGTCGCGGGTCTCGGCATAGGGTGGCACACCGTTGTTGGCGGCAACGGCCCCTTCCCCGGCGTTGTAGGCGGCCAGAACCAGCACCGGGTCGCGGTTGAACAGCGTCATCAGGAAATCCAGATAGGCGACACCGCCCTTGATGTTCTGCGCCGGATCCGTCGCGTCCTTGACGCCGAAGCGCGACGCCGTAGCGGGGATCAACTGCATGAGGCCTGACGCCCCTGCCGAGCTGACCGCTGTCGGATTGCCCGCACTTTCAATGCCGATCACTGCCAGCACAAGGGCAGGTGACACATTGGTTCCGACTGTGGCGCGCAAAATCTCGGTGCCCCATTTCTCGGCAAGATTCTGCATGGATTGCAAACGAGGCCCGGAGACTCCATTGCCGTCCGGTCCTTGTCGCAACGCCGCCAAGGCGAGCGGGAAACGCCCGTCCGAAGCCTCACGCGCGACAGGAACGGTGTTCCAGAACCAGTCGTAATGCGAGCTGCCTGGTGCCACCGGCTGCAAACCGGGTTGCGGCACCGAGGGATCGTTGGGATCAGAGTGTTGCGGATGCGGATCCACCTTGGGCGCTGCAGCCAGAAGTCGCGCCTGTTCGGCGGGGTCGATCTGCACTTTGATCCGTTTTCCGGGCTGGATATCGCCCACCGAAACCATATGGAACGTGAAGTCGCGCGAAATTGGCGCGTCCTGTCCAAACGCCCAAACCGGCGCAACCGCCAGGACGGCGGCCATCTGCAAGACTGCTCTGCTCATCGACGGGTGCCTGCCCGATTGTTTTCATTGGCCTCAGGAATACAGAAAATGCGTCCCAGCGCCAATCATTCCGGCCATCCGGCACCATTGTCGCCGCAATTGCACCAAAACGGCCACGCCTTCCGGTTGAGACTTCGATGAGAAAAATCATTTATACATTTAAAATCAATGACTTGACAAATATCCGTCAGAAACCTTGTTTTCCCTAAAAAGACCCAAAGCCTACCGCATTGCAGCCACGATGACCGGTCAAAACAAACCCATGCCGCGACGGAACTGGCCGGGTGGGAACCACGACTAGCAGCTGTACCGGATAGAGCCTGAAACACATCACTTTAGATAAAGGACGACTACAATGAAACTGTTGAACCTCTTCAAGACCTTCAAATCCGACGAAGCTGGCGCCGTGACCGTTGACTGGGTCGTGCTGACCGCAGCCATCGTTGGCCTCGGCATGGTGGTCATGACCACCGTTGGCGGCGGCATCACCGGCCTGGGCGACAAGATCGTGACCGACCTGGACGCGCGTTCGTCGGGCTACGGCAACAACCCGTGATTTGATCCCCATCAAGGAAAGATCCAAGGCCGCGTCCATCGGACGCGGCCTTACTATTAGGCGGGTGTGTAAGTCATTGCGTGACTCAAGGTTGGGCGAACTATGACGGTGTGGAAATCAAACTTACGACATGGGTCCGCCCAAATTTCGTCGCGATCTGTGTGCACCGTCTCTGCAATGGTCAAAGCCGGCCCCACTCCAGCGCGGTAGTCGGAAAATCTCACGAACACCTGTCCAGGGAGCCTGTCATGAAAGCCTTTAACTTTTTCAAAAGCGTCAAGTCCAACGAAACAGGCAGCGTTGCCGTTGATTGGGTCACGCTGACGGCTGCAATCGTCGACATGGGCATGGTCACCGTCACGACCGTGGGCGGCGGCATCACCGGACTGGGCGATGCGATCATAACCGACCCCAATTCTCAAGTGTCGGCTCATGAAAACCAGTAACTCGCAGTTGGCAACGGGCTGACTGACTGAGAGTCGCGCCGTACGGCGCGGCTTTCTGTATTAAACAACTGCGTAATTCGCCAAGTTCTTGTCCAAGAAAAGTAGGGCGAAATAACGCGGACTCGACGCCATCTCGGCTCTAGACAGCACTGCCGTCACCACCCTGGAAAGGGTGACATTGACCTATCCGAACCGAAAATCAAATGGCCGTCTCGATCCAAATACCTTCGGCCACGCTGTTGCGGAGCAGCTCGTTGTTGCATCCGATCGCGCCAATTCCGCCCCGAATTGATGCAAAAAAGACCTTGGTCTTGCCCCAATCCCGCCACGAATGATTGGCCATATGGCGTCACACCGAACGGAAACGTGGAACCAGAGGCCCGTTGATAGCCCGGCTCGGATGTGAAGACCAAGCCACATCAACCAAACAAAGGAACTTGCCATGAAACTGTTTAACCTCTTCAAGACCTTCAAGTCCGACGAAGCTGGCGCCGTGACCGTTGACTGGGTCGTGCTGACCGCAGC
>JBDTQR010000062.1:0-21968 GCA_039932095.1 bacterium
TCTTCCTGATAGGCGACCATGTCCTTGAACAGGTCCATCTGCGCCACTTCCTGAAAGCCGCCCATGCCGATGGTCTTGTTGGCGGCCTGCGGCGTCACCAGCAGCAAGGGCGTGTGGTTCCAATAGGCGGTCTTCACCGCCGTCACAAAGTTGGTGATCCCCGGCCCGTTCTGCGCAATCATCATGCACATCCGCCCCGACGCCCGAGTGAAGCCGTCCGCCATCATCCCGCCCGAACCTTCATGGGCGCAGTCCCAGAACGTGATCCCCGCCTTGGGAAAATAGTCGGAGATCGGCATGAACGCCGACCCGATGATGCCGAACACATTGTCGATGCCGTGCAGTTGCAGGGTTTTGACAAAAGCCTCTTCAGTGGTCATCCGCATCATTTATCTCCCATGGACTGCGCAGTTCTACAGCCAGCGACGCAGCGCCGTTAGGGCCAGAGCCTACAGCGCCGTAAGTCCAGATTTTTCCTTGACCTTGCACCGCAAACTGCGGCTGAATGGCGTTGCGTTGGCAAGAGATTCACAAGGAGGATTGCCGTGGGAAAGGGAAAAATCAAGAAGGTGTTGAAAGAGGAAAAGCCGATCATGTATTTGAAAATGATCAGCTATACCAAGCCGCAATTTGCCCATAACGCCGGGGCGGCCGGCAAGATCCCGGTCTGGACCTATGCGTTCTGGCGCGCAACGGACAAGACCAATGTCGGCAGTTTCGAAATCGAGATGGATCTGACCAAGGCCAAGAACATGAAAGAACAGGCCCAAAGCACCTATATGAACGACTCCGCCATCAAATTTCTGGAAAAGCAGTATCCAAACGACACGGTCAAACTGACCAGCGTCTGATTGCGCAAACCGCAGCGCTACCTGGCGCGTTCGACCCGTCTGATGGCCTTGGCGATCAGGGCAATGCCGTCCGGGATCCGCCCTGGCGCGATGGAGCCATAGCCCAGCCGATAATGCGCGTGGTCAATCCGCTTGGCGTCGAAAAACGCCCGACCCGGCTCGATCAGCACGCCGTCCCTGCGCAGGTCATTGGCCAGCACTTCGGTATCGACCGACGCGCGCATCCAGAAGCTGGAGCCGCCAAAGCCGCCCTGCCCGGCCACCGTCAGCCCCTGCCCGGCGATCGCCTCCTCCATCACCTGACGCCGCCGCTTGAAGGCGCCGCGCATCCGGTTGACCATGGCATCATAATGCCCAAGGCTCAGGAAATAGGCCATCGTGCGCTGAATATGACCCGGCGGATGGCGCAAGGACATCAGCCGCAGCGCCCGCGCCTCGCGGATAAACCCAGGCGGACCCACCAGATAGCCAAGCCGCATGCCCGGAAAAACCGATTTGGAAAATGACCCGGCATAGACCACCCGACCCTCGGCATCGAGGCTCTTCAACGCCGGCGAGACCGGTTTCAGAAACGACATCTCGAACTCGTAGTCATCCTCGACGATCAGAAACCCGTCGCGCTCCGCCGCCTGCAACAGCGCCAACCGCCGCTCCAGCGGCATGGTGGCATTGGTCGGGCATTGATGGCTGGCGGTGGTGAACACCACGTCCACGCCCTTGGGCAGCCGGTCCGGCGGCAGGCCCCCGGCATCGACCTCAACCGCCGCCACCTCGGTCCCTGACGCCTCCAGTATCGCCCGCAACCCCGGATAGCCCGGCGTCTCCATCACCGCCCGCCGAGCCGGGCCAAGCAGACAGGTCGCGGTGATCCATAGGGCATTTTGCGCGCCAAGCGTCAGCAACACCTCATCCTCGCGCGCCGCAATCCCGCGCCGAGGCAGGATCTGCCGCAGCACATGGTCGATCAGCAACGGATCATCACGGTCGTAATAGTCCGAGGTCATCGCGGCAAAATCCCGCCGCCCCAGCGCCCGAACCGCGCACAGGCGCCAGTTCTGGTGGTCAAACAGGCTGGCATCGGCCTGACCATAGATGAAGGGAAACTCGAACCGCTCCCAATCCACCGGCCGCTCAACCCCGCCCAGCCCGGAAAACCGGGTTCCGGACAGCACCGCAAACTCCGCCGCCTCCGCCCGCGCCCCCAGAGAAGGCAATTCACTCGCCAAAGGCGCATTCTCGGAAATGTAATACCCCGACCGCCCCCGCGAGGTCAAATAATCCGACGCCACCAGTTCCGCATAGGCCAACGTCACCGTGATCCGCGATACCGCCAGATGCAGCGCCAGGCCACGCGACGACGGCACCTTCTGGCCCGGCCGGAACCGCCCCGCCAGCACCCCTTCGGTCACCATCTGCCGGATGCGCTGCTGCAACGATCCCCGCGCCTCGGGCGGCAAGACGAAAGCCTCAACCGGGATCAACACCCCGCAAACACCTCAAATTCGCCTAAAATTTTGCCCCTTTCATCTGTCCGGAAATATCCCACGGGGGAGGCTGCATTGGCCCTGGCCAATGCAGCTTGGGGGTGTGAAACCCCCGGTCTTGCCATCAGACTCAGTTGAACACCTTGATCAGGGCGCGGTCCACCGCATCGGTGATGTGATCAATATTGTCCGCCGTCGCGATCAGCGCCGGGCTGAAGCACAGCGTGTTGTTCAACCCGTTCAGGCTGCGGTTGGTCATGCCGATGATCACGCCCTGCGCCATGCAATCGGCAACGACAGCCGCGACCTTCTTCTCATCCGCCGCTTCCTTGGTGCCCCGGTCGGCGACCAGTTCCGCGCCGCAAAACAGCCCGGCACCGCGCACATCGCCGATCACCCGGTGCTTTTCCATCAGCCCGCGCAGGTTGGCACGCATCCGCTCGCCCATCACCACGGTATTCTCCAGCAGCCCCTCATCCTCGATGATCCGCATGTTCTCCAATGCCGCAGCGGGCCCGGACGTGCAGCCGCCAAAGGTCGAGATATCGCGGAAATACGACATCGGGTCCGACGGATCGTCCTTGAACATCTCGAACACCGCTTCGGTGGTCACGGTGCAGGAAATCGCCGCATAGCCCGAGGCAACGCCCTTGGCCATGGTGACAAAGTCGGGCTTGATGCCATAGTTCTGATAGCCAAACCAGGTTCCGGTGCGGCCGACGCCACAGACTACCTCATCGATATGCAGCAGAATGTTGTACTTCTTGCAGATCTCGCCAACCCGCTCCCAATATCCCGCCGGCGGCACGATCACCCCACCGCCCGCCGTTACCGGTTCCAGCACCAGGGCGCCGACAGAATCCGGCCCCTCGCGCAGGATCACCTCTTCAATCGCATCCGCCGCCCGCTCGCCATAGTTCTCGACATCCCACTGCTTGCGGTATTCCAGGCAATGCGGCACCTCGACAAAGCCCGGCGTGAACGGCCCGTATTGCATGGCGCGCTGCGGCTGACCTGCCGACGACAGCGCGGTGATGGTGGTCCCGTGATAATCCCGGTCGCGATACAGGATCTTGTATTTCTTGCCGCCATGATGGCGATGCGCGATCTGGCGCACCATCTTGTAGACCTTCTCATTCGCCTCCGAGCCCGAGTTCGAATAATAGACCCGGGTCAACCCCGGCATCTTTTCGATCAACCGCTTGGCGAAGTTCGACCCCGGGATCGACCCGGCCGAGCCGGCAAAGTAGTTCAGCTTGATCAACTGATCGCGCACCGCATTGGCAATGCTTTCGCGGCCATAACCGACATTCACCGTCCAGACCCCGCCCGACACAGCGTCAAGATGCTCCTTGCCGGTGGCGTCCCAGACCTTGATGCCGCGGCCTTCGACCATGATGCGCGGATCGATGGTCTCGAACGGCTTGTGCTGGATCAGATGGTGCCAGATATGGGCGCGGTCGGCCTCGATCACGCCGGTCATGTCATTGGTTGCGTCACTCATGGGAACTCCTGGGGTTCGAATCGCGGATCACGGGCTTTGACCTTGTTTTGCCGCATCATCCTCTTGGCGTCCACAACACGTTAGGTCCAGAACATTCCTCAGCATAGGTCCAGACCGATCCCGGTTGCCCTTTGCCCGCGAAAGCGGCAAACATCGGGACCAAAAGGGGGGAACATGGACATCAACTGGATCGCCGTTGACTGGGGCACCTCCAACCTGCGGGCCTGGGCGATTGGCGACAATGGTCCGCTGGCCGAGGCCACGTCCGACGACGGGATGGGCCGTCTGAAACCCGCCGAATTCGAAGCCGCTCTGCTGCGTCTGATCACCCCATGGCTGACCAGACCGAACACTCACGTGGTGGCCTGCGGCATGGTAGGCGCCCGGCAAGGCTGGCGAGAGGCCGCCTACCGCGCCGTGCCGTGCACGCCCGTCGATGCCGCCGCTGCCCTCCACGTCCCGACCGACCCCAGGATCACCCTGCACATCGCCCCGGGCCTCAGCCAGGACCAACCCGCCGACGTCATGCGCGGCGAGGAAACTCAGGTCGCTGGTGTCCTCGCCCTCTATCCCGGCTTTGACGGCGTGATCTGCGCTCCCGGCACCCATTCCAAATGGATGCAGATCTCGGCGGGCGAGGTCGTCTCTTTCCAGACCTACATGACGGGCGAGCTGTTCGCCCTGATCTCCGCGCAATCGGTCCTGCGCCATTCGATGGCAGTCAACGGTGCCGAAAGCTGGGACGATGCCAGCTTTGATGGCGGCCTCGCCGATGCGCTGTCGCGCCCCGACCGCTTTGCCGCCCAACTGTTCTCGCTCCGCGCCGAATTCCTGCTGCACGCCATGACCCCAGCCCAGGCCCGCGCCCGGTTGTCCGGGCTTTTGATCGGCATCGAACTGGCTGGCGCAAAACCCTACTGGCTGGGTCAGACAGTTGTCCTTGTCGGCTCCGCCAGCCTGTCCAGAAACTATGCCAAAGCGCTGCAATCCCAAGGCCTTGGCCCCGAAATTCTCGATGCCACCGCCTGTACCCTTGCGGGCCTGTCCAGCCTGCACGCCCAATTGAAGGCCAGCCAATGACCCATCGCAACCTGATTGCCATCCTGCGCGGCATCACCCCGCCAGACGCCGTAGCCATCGCCGAAACCCTGATTGCGGCGGGCATCACCCGGATCGAAGTGCCGCTGAACTCGCCCGACGCGTTCACCTCCATCGCCGCCATGGCCCATGACTTCAGCGCCGTGGCCCAGATCGGGGCGGGGACGGTCCTGACGGTCGAGGATGTGTTTCATGTGCGCGATGCGGGCGGCACCCTGATCGTGTCGCCCAATTGCGACCCCGAGGTTATCCACGCCACCAAGGCCGAGGGGCTGAACTCGTGGCCCGGCGTCATGACCCCCACTGAGTGCTTCGCCGCGCTGAAGGCCCGCGCCGACGGGCTGAAAATCTTCCCCGCCAGCCTGATCGGTCCTGACGGCGTCAAGGCGATCCGCGCCGTCCTGCCCAAGGAAACCCAGGTCTATGCGGTGGGCGGCGCAGGCGCGTCGAACTTTACCCAATGGCTGAACGCCGGCATCAACGGCTTTGGCATCGGCACCGCCCTTTACACCCCCGGCCTGACACCGGCCGAGGTCGCCACCCGTGCCGCACAAATTATCGCCGCCTACGAGGAAGCGCTCAAATGACCCCCGATTCCCACATCTACGACGCCCGCATCTGTGATCTTGGCGAGGGTCCGTTCTGGCACCCGACCCGCCACCAGTTTTTCTGGTTCGACATTGTCGGCCAGAAACTGCTGTCCAATGACCGCGACGGCGCCAAACTCTGGCGCTTTCCCGAAATGGTTTCGGCCTGCGGCTGGGTGTCGAACGACGTGCTGCTGATCGCAGGCGAACGCGACCTCTTCCTGTTCGACCTTGAAACCGAGGAAATCGAAGTGCTCTGTGATCTGGAGGCGGATCAACCCGGCAACCGCTCCAATGATGGCCGCGCCGATCCGCAGGGCGGCTTCTGGATCGGCACGATGGGCAAGGACGGTGCCACCCGTCTCGGCAAGGGCGCGATCTACCGCTATTACAAGGGCGAACTGCGCAAACTCTATCCGCATATCTCCATTCCGAACGGCATTTGCTTCACCCCCGATGGCAGCCACGGCTATTTCGCCGACACCGCCCAGCAAAAGGTCTGGAAGGTCGCGCTTGATCCCGAAGGCTGGCCGAAAGCCGACCCCGAGGTCTTTCTGGATCTGACCGGCCCGGGGCTGGAGCCTGACGGTGCCGTGGTCGATGCCGACGGCAATTACTGCAACGCCCAATGGGGGGCCTCGCGTGTCGCGGTCTATTCCCCGGCCGGTGACTATCTGCGCGAGATCAGATTTGCCGCCCCGCATACCTCTTGCCCGGCTTTCGGTGGTCCCGACCTCGCCACGTTGTTCTGCACCACCGCCCTCGAAGGCATGTCACCTGAGGCGCGCGCCGCAGCACCTGACGCCGGCAAGACCTTTGCTGCCTCCGGCGCAGGCCACGGGCGTCCTGAACCGCGCGTCTTGCTCGAATAGCCGCAACACATTGCCGCAGCCTGCCCAATTTAGCGGCCCTTTGCCCGATTTGGTGCTGTCTGATGACAAAATGAGCAGTTGCCGTTGCGTCCTACCCGGATAAACGCTTGCCAAAGCCGTTCTGCGCGGTCCAAGACTTACAAAACAACGGCGGGACCACATGCCGGACCAGGGAATGAACGGGGCCGAACAGCCCATAGCCATCCGCGTCAGCGGGCTTCGCAAAAGCTTCGGCACCCATGAGGTGCTGAAAGGCGTGTCCCTCTGCGCCCGTGAAGGTGATGTGGTGGCGATCATCGGCGGCTCCGGCTCCGGCAAATCCACCATGCTGCGCTGCGTGAACTTTCTGGAAACCCCGTCCGGTGGCGACATCGAGATTGGCGGCGAGCATGTCAAGATGCGTCCCGACGGCCACCCGATCGACCGCCACCAGATCGAACGCCTGCGCCAGTCGCTGGGCATGGTGTTTCAGAATTTCAACCTGTGGACCCACAAGACGGTGCTGGAAAACCTGATCGAGGTGCCGGTCCATGTGCTGGGTGTCCCCAAGGCCGAGGCCACCACCCGCGCCCGCGCCCTTCTGGCCCGCGTCGGACTGGCCGAGAAAGAGGGCGCGTTCCCCGCCTTCATGTCCGGCGGCCAGCAACAACGCGCCGCCATCGCCAGGGCTCTGGCGATGAACCCCAAAGCCATGCTGTTCGACGAACCGACCTCGGCGCTCGACCCCGAACTGGTGGGAGAGGTGCTGCAGGTCATCAAGGGCCTCGCAGACGAGGGCCGCACCATGATCCTGGTGACGCATGAGATGAAGTTCGCCCGCGAAGTGGCAACCCATGTGATCTATCTGCACAACGGGATCATTGAAGAAGAAGGCCCGCCCGACCAATTGTTCGGCGCGCCAAAATCCGACCGACTGAAACAATTCTTAAAAACCGTGGGATAACCCACAGACCAACCGGGAGACTGACATGAAAAAACTGCTTCTCACCCTCGCCGCTGCTGCGGCCTTCAGCACCGCGGCCATGGCCGATCCGATCAAGGTCGGCGTCGCCGCCGAGCCCTATCCGCCCTTCACCTCGCCCGACGCTGGCGGCAACTGGGTCGGCTGGGAAATTGATTTCATGCACGCGATCTGCGATCAGGCCAAGCTTGACTGCGTCGTCACGCCGACCGCCTGGGACGGCATCATTCCCGCCCTGACCGCCGGCCAGATCGACGTCATCATGTCCTCGATGTCCATCACCGATGAGCGGAAAAAGACCATCGACTTCTCCGACAAATACTACAACACCCCGGCGCGCGTCGTCGCAGCCAAAGGCTCAGGCATCAAACCGACGCCCGAAGGCCTGACCGGCAAGATCCTCGGCGTTCAGGTTTCCACCACGCATGAAGCCTACAGCCAGAAATACTTTGCCCCCGTCGCCGCCGAAATCAAGACCTACCAGACCCAGGATGAGGCCAACCAGGACCTCGCCGCCGGCCGGATTGATGCGATCATGGCCGACAGCATCGCAATGGACGCGTTCCTCGCCTCCGACATGGGTCAGGCCTGCTGTGAAAGCGAAGGCGATGTGGCCGATGATCCGTCGATCCTCGGCATGGGTGTCGGCTTCGGCCTGCGCAAGGGCGACCCGCTGCTGGCCACGCTGAACGACGCGATCAAGGCGATCCGCGCTGACGGCACCTACGACAAGATCACTGCGAAATACTTCTCGTCCTCGATCTACGGCGCTGAATGATGCTCGCCCTCGGGGCCATCTCGGCCTCCACGCTGGATCTTCTGGCCCTTTCGCCCCCCGGTTGGGGGGCGACACTGCTCTGGGGATTGCTGAATTCGGTGATCATCGCGCTCGGCGCCTACGGCCTCGGTCTGGTGATCGGCCTCTGCGGCGCCTTCGGCAAGCTTTACGGCGGCGAGATCATCAAGGACCTGTTCGGCATCTACACCACCATCGTCCGCGCCGTTCCCGAACTGGTCCTGATCCTCTTCCTGTTCTACGCCCTGACCGGCATGCTGAACTCCCTGCTGATCGACTGGGGCTTCGACCGCGTCCAGATCAACCCCCTGATCACCGGCATCCTCGTACTCGGCATCGTCCAGGGCGCCTATTCGACCGAGGTCCTGCGCGGCGCCATCCTCGGTGTGCCCGCCGGCCAGATCGAGGCCGCCCGCGCCATGGGCATGCCCCGCGCCGTGCTCGCACGCCGCATCACCCTGCCCCTGATGACAGCCAACGCGATCCCCGGCCTTGCCAATCTCTGGCTGAACGCCACCAAGGATACCGCCCTCCTCGCCGTCATCGGCTTTTCGGAACTGACGCAGGCCACCAAACAAGCCGCGTCCACCACCAAGGCGTTCTTCACCTTCTTCCTCGCCGCCATGGTCCTCTATCTCGCGATCTCCCTGCTCTCGGCCTACCTGATCGGCAAGATCGAGAAATGGGCCCGGCGCGGCCAACGTGATGTGAGGGGCTGATGCGCGACGTCTTGAAACCCCACCGCCTGATCCTGCTGGCCATGGTCCTCGCCCTAGTCGCCTATTGCGTGCTGGCGCTCAGATGGGACTGGCTCGCCAACCCGAAATACCAGACCCTCCTGCTGCAAGGCATCTGGCGCTCGATCTGGATCATGGCCTCCACCATGGTGATCGGCATGTTCCTCGCCATCCCGATCGGCCTCGCGCAGGCCGCGGGCCCGTGGTACCTGGCCGCCCCCGCCAAAGCCTTCTGCACCGTGATCCGCGGCACGCCCCTGCTGATGCAGCTCTGGCTCCTCTACTACGGCCTCGGCTCGCTGTTCCCCTCGATCCCCGGCATCCGGGACAGCTTTCTCTGGCCGATCCTGCGTCAGGCCTGGCCCTATGCCGTCGTCGCCCTGTCGCTGTCGGTCGCGGGCTATGAGGGCGAAGTGATGCGCGGCGCCTTCAAATCCGTCCCCCATGGCCAGCTGGAGGCGGCAAAGTCGATGGGCATGCCGCGCTTCACGATCCTGCGCCGGATCTGGCTGCCGCAAGCCATCCACCGCGTGCTGCCAACCATCGGTGGCGAGACGGTGCTGCAACTGAAATCCACCCCGCTGGTCTCCACCATCACCATCATGGACACCTACGCCGTGGCGGGCCGCATCCGGCAGGACACTTTCATCGTCTACGAACCGCTTCTCCTGTTGGCGGTCGTCTACATGTCGATCACCGCGGTCATCGTCCTGCTGTTCCGCTGGTTCGAAAGCAGGCTGCCCACCAGAACCGCCTGAAACCAAGCCTTTGCCCCACCGATCCGCCAAGGCTCCAGGTCAGCCGTACGGACAAAGCGAGCTTCAATGCGACCCGCAGGACCACTTTGGTGGCCTCTGGCAGACCTCAGCGAAATGGCGGTCGCTTCGCCATGGAATGGCCAGTGCCGGCCTTCCTGTGTCAATCTCGCGCGCAGGGTGCCAACCCCGGTCCAACCCCTACCCCATACATATTGGCCCAAATATCCCACGGGGGAGGCCACATTGGCGCGCCAATTTGGCCTGGGGGTGTGAAACCCCCATCCGACGCCGCCAATTTCCGGGTCCATTGCCGCGAAAAGGCGGCAGGCGTTCCGGGCCCGCTTCAACATCTCTGGCCCTCAGGCGGGTCGCAGATAAAACACCTTCGCGACGATCACCCAGCGCCCGTCCTGCTTCAGCAGCGTCAGGCTGTCGTCAAAATGCATGTCCAGCCAGATGTCCTCGACCTGAACCATGGCCACATCGCCCATGACCGAGATGGCGTTGATCTGGTACCAAGGTGCCGGGTCCGGGACCTCGACCACCGCCGCGACAGACGCGATAAAGCTGGCCCGGTCATCCCATTCCAGGCCCCCGTCAAAATGCCCGATGCAGGACATTCTTTCGTGCATCGCCGCCTTCAGTTTGGCCGCGTCATTTTCGCACATGCCCTCGACATAGGTCCGCACGGTCGCCGCAATCTCGGCATAGGTCGCCGCATCCGTCATGATCCGCTCTCTTTCTGCATGGCGCCACGCGAACCCTGCGCGAAGTCCCTGTCCGAATCAACGATCTCCCGCTGCGGTGCCCCGTACAATTTGGCCCGAATATCCAGCGAAGGAACCACATTGGCTCTGCCGATGCGGTCCGGCCGGTTCAGTGGCCCAAAACCACGCGGACCACCCGAATCGCCCGAGGCACATTCCCCAGAACATTCGATGAACGAAAATTAACAGAGTCCTGTGATTCGGTTAATTTTCAATCTGTCCATATACGGACGCATCGTCACCCCGCCGGATCAGATGCAGGGTCACCGCCCCGATCTCCCGGGCCTCCAGATAAGCATGTCCCGTCCCGCCACAAAAATGCGGCAGATCAATCAGCGCCATCCGGTCCGTCGCCCGCACGCACAGCACCTGCCCTACCGCCATCCCAAGCAGAACTTTCCGTGCCCGCAGCACCGGCAACGGACACAGCATCCCCTCGCAATCGACCTCGACATCCCACGTCATTCCAACCCCACATCAAAGTGACCCCACACGGGGTGACGCCGCCCCGGCAACCCTGTAGACCAAGCCGACAGGAGTGACCATGTTCGGCATAGATATCATCGACGCAAGCCTGCTGCCCGCCCTCCTTGTGGCTCTGCTCGCCGGCATCCTGTCGTTCCTCTCCCCCTGCGTCCTGCCCATCGTCCCGCCCTATCTGGCCTATATGAGCGGCATCTCGATGGGCGACCTGCGCCAGGGCCGCTCCGCCCTGCTGGCTGCCGTCTTCTTCGTCCTCGGCCTTTCCACCGTGTTCCTGCTCCTGGGCGCGGCAACCACAGCCTTCGGCATGGCCTTCCTCGGCATCAAGTCCTACCTGGAGACCGCCTCCGCCCTGATCGTCATGCTGTTCGGGGCGCATTTCATCGGCATCTACCGGATCCGCTTCCTCGACCGCGACGTCCGCTTTCAGGCGGGCGACAACGGCGGCTCGGCTTTCGGGGCCTATATCCTCGGCCTCGCCTTCGCCTTCGGCTGGACGCCCTGCATCGGCCCGATCCTTGCGGCCATCCTGTCCATCGCCATGCAACAAGGCTCGGTCCCGCGCGGTGCCGCCCTGCTTGCCACCTATGCGATCGGCCTTGGTATCCCGTTCCTGCTGGTCGCGGCTTTCTTCCCGCGCCTGACCAACGTCATGGCCTTCATGAAGCGCAATATGGAGCGGATCGAGCGTCTGATGGGCCTGCTGCTGTGGACCATCGGCCTTCTGATGCTGACCGGCGGCTTCGCGCAATTCTCCTACTGGCTGCTGGAAAATCTGCCGCCATGGATGCAACTCGGCTAAGCCATTCCGCTAGACAACTCCTGATCTTGCGGCATGATGGCCCGCGATGACCGCACCTGACCCGAAAACCGAAATCGCAAGACCGCCCTTCCGCAGGCGGGTGTTCTACATTCCGGGCTACGACCCGATCCACCCCCGCCGCTACCGGGAACTTTACCGCAAAGAGGGCACGGACCAGGCCCGGATGTCCGGCTATAGCCTTTCCCTGTCGCCCAAAAAGACCAAGGGCACCTACGGCTGGCACGTCACCGGGCCCGCAGGAACCCAGGCGGATATCGAGGTGCTGATCTGGTCCGACATCGTCCGCACCTCGATGGAGCAAGGCATCGCCGCCACCTACCTGCAACTGGCCCGCACCGCCGCCGCCTATATCCTGACTGGGGCGCTGTTCCGCCTGATGCGCCTGCGCAAGGGCCCGATGATTGCCGCGCTTTACCCGATCGGCATGCTGCTTGTGCAACTCGCGGTCGCTTGTCTCATCGGCTGGCTGGTCTATCTGATGGGCGCGCTGGTTCACCCCGTCGTCGGCCTGTTTCTCGGACTGCCGATGATCTGGCAGGTCCTGAAATTCTTTCGCCGCATCGACAACCGCCTCTACGCCTATTACCTGATGCACGACTACGCCTACACTGCCCAAGGCTTCGGCGCCAATCCGCCACAACTTGAAGCCCGAATGACCATGTTCCGGGAAGCCATCGCCACCGCCCTGACCGAGGACCTGGATGAAGTGCTGGTGGTCGGTCATTCCTCGGGTGCCCACCTCGCGGTGTCGATCCTCGCCGACCTGATCCGCAGCACGGACCTGGCCCGACGCCCGGCCCTGGGCTTCCTCAGCCTTGGCCAAGTCGTACCGATGATCTCTTTCCTGCCCAATGCCAACCGCCTGCGCGCCGATCTGCGCTACTTGTCGGCCCGCGATGAGCTGACCTGGATCGATGTCACCGCCCCCGGCGACGGCTGCGCCTTTGCGTTATGCGACCCGGTTGCCGTCACCGGCGTCTCGCCAGAAAACAAACGCTGGCCGCTGGTGATCTCCGCCGCCTTCACCCAGACCCTGTCGCCTGAACGCTGGGCGGAGTTGCGGTGGCACTTTTTCCGCCTGCATTTCCAATACCTCTGCGCCTTTGACGCGCTCAGTGGCGGACCGGGCGACTACGACTACTTTCAAATCACCGCTGGACCACAAACCCTCGCCGCCCGCTTTGCCGGCCGCAGCCCGTCGAAAAGCCGCATCGAAACCCCGCGCTCGGGCTACCGCGCGCTATGACCCCGCCGAAACCCATACCGCGCCCTGACAAGGTCTCGCTCTGGGCCTATCTGAAACTGTTCCGTCAGGACATCCTGTCTGCCCAGCCCGCCCGGCTCTACCATGCCTGGATGGCCGAGTTTCGCACGCCGTTTTTCCGATCCTATCTCACCAACGACCCCGCCCTGGTCAACCGCGTCCTGACCGAACGGCCCGACGATTTCCCCAAGTCCGACCGAGTGGCCGAGGGCCTGCGCCCCCTGCTTGGCAATTCGGTTTTCGTCACCAATGGCGAGGTCTGGAAACGCCAACGTCGCATCATCGACCCGGCTTTTGAAGGGGGCCGCCTGCGCGACACCTTCCCCGCCATGCTCGCCGCCGCCCAGGCTGCTATCGCCAGAATGCCGCTTGGCGAGACCGAGATCGAAGAACCTGCCAGCCACGCCGCCGCCGATGTGATCTTTCGCACCCTGTTCTCGATCCCCATCGAACATGAAACCGCCGCTGCGGTGTTCGCCGAGTTTCGCAGGTACCAGCGTACCCAGCCGATCCTGAACCTTGCCGCGTTCCTGCCGATCCCCCGCTGGGCCCCGCGATTTCACCGCACCGCAACCAAAGCCTCTGCCCGCAAGATCCGCCAGTTGATCACCAACCTCACCACCGCCCGGGCCCGAGAGATTGCCGCAGGTACTGCCCAGGACGACCTCGCCACCAAGATCATGACCACGCAGGACCCGCAGACCGGCCAGACCTTCGCCACCGAGGAAATGGTAGACCAAGTGGCAATCTTCTTTCTTGCCGGTCACGAAACCTCCGCCTCCGCCCTGGCCTGGGGTCTGTATCTGCTCGCCCTGTATCCCGATGTGCAGCACAGGGTTGCCGCCGAAGCGCAGCAGATCGGCGCGGCCCCGGATTTCTCGGTCTTCGGCAAGCTGAAATACACCCGCGACGTGTTCCGTGAGGTGCTGCGGCTCTACCCGCCGGTCCCGATGATGGTCCGCGAAAACCTGAAGCCCGAAGACTTCCGCGGCCGTGCCGTCAGGCCCGGCGCCCAGATCGTGCTCAGCCCATGGCACCTGCATCGCCACGACCGGATCTGGCCCAACCCCGACGGCTTCGACCCCGCCCGCTGGCAGACCGAAGACAACCGCGCCCACGCCCGCGACGCCTATATGCCGTTCTCCGCCGGCCCTCGCGTCTGCACTGGCGCAGGTTTTGCGATGGCCGAGGGTGTGCTGCTGCTGACGATGTTGGTCGGCGCCTTCCGGTTCGAGGTGGTGGCAGGCCGAGAGCCGGTCCCCGTCGCCCATTTGACCGTACGGGCCAAGGATGGCATCTGGCTGAAGGTCACCAAACGCCAGCGGGACGGCCCCGGATGACATCGGCGCGACCCTCGTCCCAAAGTCCCACGCCGCCCCGGCGCAGGCCGGGGCCTCGTGGTTCAGAATGCTCTGGTCGCGTCGATGCCGCCCTGTCGGCCGTTCAGTCCTCGCCCAGATCCCAGCCATCGGGATAGAAATCATAGGCAATCGCCAATTCGGTCGCCGCCTTCTCCTGCTCCCAGATCGCCTCGGCAGTTACCGGCATTGGCCCATAGGTGGCGATCAGGTTTTCGCCGTCGCGCCTGGTCTGGAACCCCCGTCCTTTCAACGCCTTCTGAAAGCCGCCCCAATTGGCGTCTTCTTCCTCGACAAAGAACAGAAAATCCACAACGGCGGTCTCAGGCAGTTTCTGACCGCGGGGGATGGATTTGAAGGTGTCAAAGGTCTCGCGCCGCTGTGCTGCGTAGTCATGTGCCATCGTGGTCCCCTTTTGCGCGCGATATCACTCCATCAGCGCCCTCGCCAGCCGGTTCTGCTGCTCCACCACCCGGGGCAGGTCAATTGTCGCCAACTGACCGCCCCGCACCACCCGCCGCCCCTCGACCAGCAGGTCGCGCACCCGCATCGGCCCGGCCAGTAACAGGGCAACCTTGTCCCACGACCCCGCAGCTTCAACCCCGGTCATGTCCCAGATCGCGATATCCGCCCGCTTGCCCGGCTCGATCGACCCGCAGTCCGATCGCCCGAGGACCCGCGCGCCGCCCAAGGTTGCAATCTCCAGCGCCTCACGCGCCGACATCGCATCCGCCCCATTCGCCACCCGCTGCAACAGCATCGCTTGCCGCGCCTCTGCCACCAGATTGCCGGCGTCGTTGGAGGCCGAACCGTCCACCCCCAACCCGACCTTCACCCCCCGGTCGCGCATCGCCCTGACCGGCGCAATCCCCGAGCCAAGCCGGCAATTCGAACACGGGCAATGGGCAACCCCGGTGGAGGTACGGGCGAATAGGTCAATCTCACCCGCGTCCAGCTTGACACAATGGGCGTGCCAGACATCGTCCCCGGTCCAGCCCAGATCCTCGGCATATTGCCCCGGGCGGCAGCCGAACTTCTGCAGCGAATAAGCGATGTCCTCGTCATTTTCGGCCAGATGGGTGTGCAACATCACGCCTTTGTCGCGCGCCAGCAGCGCCGCCTCGCGCATCAGATCGCGGCTGACCGAGAACGGCGAACAGGGCGCGATGCCAACCCGGATCATCGCCCCCTCGGCGCTATCGTGAAATCGGTCCACCACCCGGATGCAATCGGCCAGGATGTCGGCCTCGCGCTCCACCACGGAATCCGGCGGCAGGCCCCCGGCACTTTCGCCGATGCTCATCGAGCCGCGCGTCGGGTGAAAGCGCAGACCGACTTCGCCCGCCGCCGCAATCGTATCATCCAGCCGTGCCCCGTTGGGGAACAGATACAGATGGTCGGAACTCAGAGAACACCCCGAAAGCGCCAGTTCCGCCAACCCGATCTGCGCCGAGACGAACATCTCTTCCGGCCCAAACCGTGCCCAGATCGGGTACAGCGTCTTCAGCCAGCCGAACAGCAGCGCATCCTGCCCGCCCGGTACGGCGCGGGTCAGGGTCTGATACAGGTGGTGATGGGTGTTCACCAGACCCGGCGTGACGACACAACCGTTCGCCTCGATCACCTCACCCTGCGTCATCAGCCCCGGCCCGACGGCCGCAATTGCACCATCGCGGACCAGCACATCAGCCCCCGCCAACTCCTGCCGGGTGGCGTTCATCGTGACGACATGGTGAGCGTTGCGGATCAGAATTTCGCGCATCATGGGTTCCCTTTGCCATGGCTTCACTGTGCAGGGCGCAGCAAAGCCCTAGGCGTTCAACAGCGCCACAGCCTCGGCATGGATCGCCCGGTTCGCCGCCGCCAGCACCTGCCCGCCATTGTGGCAAGGCCGACCCTGCCAATCGGTCACCAGACCGCCAGCCGCCTCGATCACCGCAATCGGCGCCTGAACGTCATAGGCCTTCAGTCCGCTTTCAATCACCAGATCGATCTGACCCGCCGCGATCAGCGCATAGGCGTAACAATCGGTGCCATAGCGCACCAGCCGCGCTTTCGATGCCACGCGGCGGAAGGCAGCACCCTCGTCCGGCGTGCCCACCTCGGGAAATGTCGTGAACAAGATCGCCTCCGACAACGGTCGCGGCGGACGGGTTTGCAACACCTTGCGCCCCATCGGACCGTTGACTTCGGCCCGGCCCAGGCCGCCCTCGAAACGTTCCTTGATATAGGGTTGGTCGATCAGGCCATAAATCGGCCCATTGGCGTCGGCGACCGAGATCAGGACACCCCAGGTCGGCGTCCCGGACAGATAGCCGCGCGTGCCGTCAATGGGATCAAGGACCCAGGTCAGTCCCGAGGTCCCTGCGCTGGTGCCGAATTCTTCGCCCAAAATCCCGTCATCGGGCCGCAAACGTGCCAGAACGGCCCGCATGGTCTGCTCTGACAACCTGTCAGCAACCGTCACCGGATCGAAATGGTCGGTTTCCTTGGTGTCGGCGACCAGTCCGGTCGCGCGAAAATGGGTCAGGGTCGCAATCCGCGCCGTGTCGGCCAATTCCGCTGCCGTCGCAATCAACGCTGCCGCCAAATCCGCATCTATCATTGCCTGGCCCCCGAACACCACAGCATCGCGCTAAGCGTTCGGGGCAATCGGGTCAAGTCAGACCCGGCGCCAGGCCTCAGGATTCTGCCGTCACGCCGCTTCGCTGAGCACGCGGGCCAGATCAAACAACCTGCGGCGCTGGGCTTCGGGAATGGCATAATACGACCGCACCAGCTCCATCGTCTCTTTGTCGGCCATCATGTCATTGGTGGCGGCTGTCACCGGACCATTCGACAGACCTTCGAAAAAGAAGCTGATCTCGACGCCCAAAGTTTCAGCAATGTCCCACAGCCGCGAGGCCGAGACGCGGTTCATGCCGGTTTCGTATTTCTGAATCTGCTGGAATTTGATGCCGACTTTGTCAGCCAGTTGTTGCTGCGTCATCCCCACCATCCAACGGCGATGCCTGATTCTTTTGCCTACATGTGCATCTACCGGGTGCTTCATTCCAAACTCCATTTCAAACTAAGGTACTACAGCCATATAAGCAAGAAACGTGCCAACTTGGCCATTCGATCAAATTTACCGAAGATATTTTATTTCCTCTGTGAAAACCTGTCCTTTTAGACAGGTTGAATTATACGGCTGTCTAAGAATCCACCCTGAGCCTGTCTAAATCGCCGCCCGGGGGATGATAGGTCGCACGACTCTCCCTAAACGAGCTTTCTACTTTGCAACGCATTATGCAACGAAATTAACCAATTTCGTTGCATAATGCGACAATCTTAACCGCCGAGAGGCTTTTTCATCAAAAACACCTTGGCAACACCGCCAGGCAGCATCCCGAAAATCGACGAAATTGGAGGCCGATCTGGCCAAGGCCGACTCTTCGACATTCAACCGAAAATTGCGCCTGCGACCGCCAGATCAGGCTGGTGCCGCCGCGATTTCCCGGTCCGAAAGGATCGAGCGGACCGGCCCCGGGGCGTAATGCAGCCGGATCAATTCGGCCAGACGGTCCACCACGACGCCGCGCGACGTGGCACTTACGTATAAATTCACCTTCATGCGGGGCAGGTCCGGCAAGGCACCACCATGCTGGATGCGGCTCATATGGCGGGGCTCGGACCCCTCAAGCACCGTATGCACCGCCAGATCGGCGCTGACCGTGGCCTCCACCGTGCGGGTGTTGTCACTGTCCACCGCCAACACCCAGGGGATCCCGGCCGCATCCAGTCTGGCCTGAACCTCCTGCCTAAAAATGCAACGCTGTTCGTAGGCAAGCGGCAGCGGCCGCTGGGTCCAGGCCTGCCCACCGGGCGCGCCAACCCAAACTTGCGACAGTTCGGTCAGAGTCATCCCGCCAGAGCCGACATTCTCTTCCGTTGTCACAATCACATCGCAGCCGCCTTGCGCAAACTGTTCGCGCAGCATCCGGGTGTAGGATGAGATCAGCCGCACCTTCACCTTGGGAAAATCGCGGGCAAATTGCTGCATCACCTGTGGAATCGCCGGATAGACCACATCATGCGGCACCCCCAGCACCACCTCGCCCTCGAACGCCGGCAGGGTCAGCAGCCCGTAGACCTCATCATTCAGCGCCAGCATCCGGCGGGCGTAGCTGAGCAGCTGCTCGCCGGTCTGCGTCAGAGAAACCGTGCGCGACGACCGGTCAAGCACGGCGACGCCCAACAGGTCCTCCAACCGCTTGATCTGCATCGACACGGCCGATTGCGTCAGGTTCAGCGCCCCCGCCGCCCGGGTCACCCCACCAACATCAGCAATCATCACGAACGACCGCAACGACCCCAGGTCCAAATTCCGTATCATATCACAATCCTTGATGATCGACGTCAAAACCATTCATTTTCATAATCTGCCAGCATCGTCTAGAAATATCAACAGATGAAATGACGACTCATGCTCGCATCACAATCGTTGATAAGGACGCTCCAAATGCACATCTCCATCACCTCCCGCCCACTGTTCCACGCCCCGCATCCGCTGCGCCGTCTGACCGCCGCCCTGGCGCTGCGCCGCGAACGCCGGGCCCTTCTCGCGCTCGACGACCATATGCTCAGCGACGTCGGTCTGACCCGTGAAGAAGCGGTGTCCGAGGCCAAGCGGCTGTCGTGGGACGCCCCGGCCTTCTGGCGCCACAGCTAAATTGACTGATTTCTGCGGAAATCCTTGAAGTTGAGAGGCAAAGCCCCGATATTGGGCGCATCGGCGGCGAGATTTCTCGCGCGCTTGTCACTCATCGGAGGCTTTAATGGCTGACTATCAGACGATCCGATCCGCGACTGCGGCGGCTGGGACCGCCACGATCGACGAGGGCCTGCGCGCCCATATGAACAAGGTCTACGGGCTGATGTCCGTGGCGATGTTGATCACGGCCGCAATGGCTTGGGCCGTGGGCACCAGCCCCGCCTTGATCAGCGTGGTGTTCGGCACGCCGCTGCGCTGGGTCGTGATGTTCCTGCCGCTGGTCATGGTGTTGATCTTCAGCGCCGCGATCACCCGCATGTCGGTGGCTGCGGCCCAGTTGTTCTTCTACGTCTACTCGGCGGCGGTCGGTCTGTCGCTGTCGTTCATCTTCATCGTCTACACCAACACCTCGATCGCCTCGACCTTCCTTGCTACGGCCGTCGCATTCGGTGGGCTCAGCCTTTACGGTTACACCACCAAGCGCAATCTGTCGGCGATGGGATCGTTCCTGATGATCGGCCTGATCGGCTTGATCGTGGCCTCGGTGATCAACATCTTCCTCGCCTCCTCGGCGCTCGCTTTCGCGATCTCGGCCGCTGGCGTGTTGATCTTCGCCGGCCTGACCGCCTGGGATACCCAGTCGATCAAGAATGACTATCTGGCCCATGCCCGCGATGGCGATGCCAACTGGCTTGGCAAATCGGCCATCATGGGTGCCCTGCGGCTGTACCTCGACTTCATCAACATGTTCATGTTCCTGTTGCAGTTCATGGGCGACCGTCGCTGAACCAAGCAATTCTGACGACAGGGGCCGGGTGCAAACCCGGCCCTTTTTTCATGCGCTGCGCTGCATCCGAACGGCTGGGAAGGCGATGGCCCGGGTGATTGGTACCTGAACCGGCCCGAGAACGATGAAGCCCAGGGCCGCATAGAACGGCACTGCAGTCCGCGACGCCAGACAGGTGTAATGTCGTACCCCCTCTGCTTCGGCCGCCGCGAATATCCCTTGCATCAACCGCCGGCCAAGGCCCTGCCGCGTCAGGTCCGGATCGGTTGCAACATGGCGGATCTCGGCTATTCGGCCCGCACCCTCCCCTGCCACACCCGGACGCAGCCACTGTCCGGCCGGGCTATAGCCACCAGCCGCGAGGATCCGCCCCTCCGCTTCGATCACGAAATACCGCCCTGACGCCAGCAATTCCGGCCGGGCACGCGCGATGATCGGCACAAGGGTTACCATGATGGAGGGCGGATAATCGGGCCGCAGCAGCCGGGGATAGCTGCGCCCCAGCAGACGGTCCACCGCCGCCAGATCATCCGGTCGCGCAACGCGCAGGTGCATGACTTGGGCCATCCTGCAACCATCGCAGTTTTGGCGGCCAAGAAAAGCCCCGAATTGACCCGTGACACCGCGTAACTGCAAGTCCACTGAAGCGCAGATCAATTGATCAGGTCGCAAGTCCGTTCAGAAAGGCCTCAACCTCGGCCCCGCACCGCAAGTGAACCCATCTCTTGCCCGGCGGAGCCGCGTCTCGCAGCCGCTCGATGTTCCGCCGCCCGCTGGCCCGGGTCCGCCAGATATAGGCCCAGAACGGCAAGGTTTCGGGGCCAAAGCGTTCCGGGCACCCCGCCGGCAGATCCGGCCGCGCCCGCCCCTGCCAGACCACCGAACGCATCAGCACCCGCCACATCCGCAGCGTCACTGGCAGGTCAAGCCAGACCACCAGATCGGCCCGCGCCATCCGGTTGGCCCAGGTCAGCGAATGTCCGCCCTCAAAGATCCACGCCGCGCGCGCCTCGACGTCGTGGCAAAGCCGGGTCGTGTCATCCCGGGGCCGCTCCACCCAACCGTCTTGCCAGTGGATATGGTCGATGTGCACCACCGGCAACCCGGTGACTGCCCCCAGCCGGCGCGCAAGGGTCGACTTGCCGGACCCCGGCTGACCGACGATCATCACCCGCTGCATTCAGACAACCGCGCCGAACAGATGCCCCACCACCGCCGTCACCGCCATCGCCGCAGCGCCCCAAAAGGTCACCCGCAGCACGGCTCTGGCGACAGGCGCGCCGCCCGCTCTGGCCCCGACGGCCCCCAGCACCGCCAGAAAGCTCAACGACAGCAGTGTCACCCACAGGCTTATCGTGGCTTCGGGCACCAGAGCCGCCACCGCCACCGGCAGCACCGCACCCAAGGCGAAGCTGACTGCCGAAGCGCCGGCCGCGACCAGTGGTTTGGCTTCGCCATGCTCGGAGAACCCCAGTTCGTCGCGCAGATGCGCCGCCAACGGGTCCTTGGCATGCAAGGCCGCCGCCACTTGCAGCGCAAGGTCACGGCTCAGCCCACGCCGTTCATATATGCCGGCAAGCGCGTGCAACTCTTCCTGTGGATCCGCCGCTATCTCGGCCGCTTCACGTCGGGCGTCGGCCTTTTCAGTGTCGGCTTGCGAGGACACCGACACATATTCGCCCGCCGCCATCGCAAGGGCCCCTGCCGCCAGCCCTGCCATGCCTGCCAGCAGCACTTCGGCCCGGCCAGACGTCGCCGCCACCCCCATGATCAGCGAAGCGGTGGAGATGATACCGTCATTCGCACCCAAAACGGCCGCCCGCAGCCAGCCGACACGGGCGACATAATGCTCCTCGAAGTGGTTCCGTTCCATCCGACGTCTCCAAATGCAAAACCGCGCCAGAGGGCGCGGTTTGTCAGAACTCCAGTCGGGCAGATCCTACTTGATCTTGCCTTCCTTGTATTCAACATGCTCCCGTTTGACGGGGTCGTATTTCTTGACCGTCATCTTGTCGGTCATCGTCCGGGCGTTCTTCTTGGTCACATAGAAGTGCCCGGTGCCAGCCGTCGAGTTCAGACGGATCT
>JBDTQR010000063.1:0-21762 GCA_039932095.1 bacterium
GAAAGCAATTCGACCATCACCCTGATTGCCCATGTGAAAACCGGGAAATGGGCATCGGTGGTGCCGATGAAGCTGGCGCAGATGTTCCCGACCCTGCGCGCGATTCCGATTGTCGAGCCCGAGGCCGAGCATCTGGTCGGCCTGATCACCGCCAAACATGACCCGCAGACCCCGGTTCTGGCCGCATTGATCGAAGAAGCGGGGCGATTGCGCTAGGGAACGCTCGTCCAGCCTGACGGCAGTCCTCGCCGGCGGGCGGAGTGCGACGAGAGCCGTCTGTCATGCCGCGTTTGGCACGCCGCGTTTGATAGGCATGGTCTATCGATTGACGGGATAACGATATTGATTTCCCTATCAAACGGAGTATCACCCCGGCGACATCCCGGAGTAGTTCATGACGCAAGACATCACCACGCAGATCGGCGAAATTCTGGCCAGCCATCAGGGCCGTGAAGGCGCATTGCTGCCGATATTGCACGACATTCAGGCAACCTTTGGCCAAGTGCCAGAGGCGGCGCTGCCGCAAATCGCCAAAGGGTTGAATATCTCGAAAGCCGAGGTGCATGGGGTGGTCAGCTTCTACCACGACTTCCGCGAGACCAGGGCCGGGGCGCATGTTGTGAAACTGTGCCGGGCCGAGGCGTGTCAGGCGGTCGGCGCGGACCGGGTGGCTGCCCATGCCCAGGCGGTGCTCGGGGTGGACTGGCACGGCACGACGGCGGACGGCAAGGTGACGCTGGAGCCGGTGTACTGTCTGGGTCTGTGCGCCTGCGGACCGGCGGCATTGGTCGATGGCAAGCTGATGGGCCGGGTGGATGAGGCGCGGGTTGATGCGCTGGTGGCGGGGATGCACTGATGAAAATCTTTGTGCCACTGGACAGCGCAGCGGTTGCTTTGGGGGCTGATGAGGTCGCTGCGGCCATCGGGTCACGGGCCGAGGTTGTGCGCAACGGGTCGCGCGGGATGGTCTGGCTGGAGCCCTTGGTCGAGGTCGAAACCCCGGCTGGGCGTTTGGCATTCGGGCCCATGACGACCGCGGATGTTGACGGCCTGTTTGGTGATTTGTCACTGCATCCCAAAGCTTTGGGCCTGACGGAAGATCTGGCCTGGATGAAGGGGCAAACTCGGTTGACCTTTGGCCGCGTCGGGGTTGTCGACCCGTTGAGCCTCGCCGACTATCGGGCGCATGGCGGGTTGGTCGGATTGCAGCGGGCTTTGGCGATGGATCAGGCTGCAATCGTGGCCGAGGTGACGGCGTCGGGTCTGCGCGGCCGCGGTGGGGCGGGGTTCCCGACCGGGATCAAGTGGAAGACGGTGTCCGAGGCCAAGGCCGACCGCAAATACATCGTCTGCAATGCCGATGAGGGCGATAGCGCGACCTTTGCCGACCGGATGCTGATGGAGGGCGATCCGCTGACCCTGATAGAGGGCATGGCGATTGCCGGGCTGGCTTGCGGCGCGACCAAGGGGTTCGTGTACATTCGTTCGGAATACCCGATTGCAATTGCGGTGATGGAGCAGGCGATCGGTCTGGCACGGGCGGCAGGGGTGCTGGGCAGTTCGGTTATGGGGTCTGGTCGGGTGTTCGACATGGAGGTTCGGGTTGGCGCCGGAGCCTATGTCTGCGGCGAAGAGACCAGCTTGCTGAACAGTCTTGAGGGCAAACGCGGTGTGGTGCGGGCCAAACCGCCGCTGCCGGCACTTGAAGGCTTCATGGGCAAACCTACCGTGGTGAACAACGTGATCTCGCTGGCGACGGTGCCGATTATCCTTGAGAAGGGGGCGGAATATTACAAGGCCTTCGGTCTTGGCCGGTCGCGCGGCACAGTGCCGTTGCAGATTGCCGGAAATGTGCGGTTTGGCGGACTTTACGAATGTGCGTTCGGCATGTCGCTTGGTGAGATCGTCGAGGGGATCGGCGGCGGTACCTTGACCGGGCGGCCGGTTAAGGCGGTGCAGGTCGGCGGGCCGTTGGGCGCCTATCACCCGCGCTCAGACTTCGCCACTCCGTTTGGCTATGAGGAATTCACAGGGCGGAACGGCCTGATTGGCCATGCCGGCCTGACCGTGTTCGACGACAGCGCCGACATGCTGGCGCAGGCCAGATTTGCCATGGAATTCTGTGCGATAGAAAGCTGTGGCAAATGCACCCCGTGCCGGATTGGTGCGGTGCGCGGCGTCGAAACGATTGACCGGATCGGCCGCGGCGACGCCGAGGCGATCCCGTTGCTGACCGATCTGTGCAATACGATGAAGGCCGGGTCACTTTGCGCCCTGGGCGGCTTCACACCCTATCCGGTGATGTCTGCCCTGACCCATTTCCCCGATGACTTTGCCCGCTCCAAGGAGGCCGCCGAATGAAAGACTTCATCATCCCGGACCGCGATTTCGGCACACCGGCGGCCAAATCCAAACAAATGGTCACATTGACCATCGATGGCTTTCCGGTGACGGTGCCTGAAGGCACCAGCATCATGCGGGCGGCGGCGGAAGCCGGGATTCAGGTGCCGAAGCTCTGCGCCACCGACTCGGTCGAGGCCTTTGGGTCCTGCCGGTTGTGTTTGGTGGAGATCGAGGGCCGTAATGGCACGCCGTCGTCCTGTACGACGCCAGTGGCCAACGGGATCTCGGTGCATACCCAGACCGCAAAGCTGAAACAACTGCGCCGTGGCGTGATGGAGCTGTATATCAGCGACCACCCGCTGGATTGTCTGACCTGCTCGGCCAATGGGGATTGCGAGTTGCAGGATATGGCGGGGGCCGTGGGTCTGCGCGACGTGCGGTATGAGGCAGTTGACACCCATTTCCGCGTCAAGAATACTTCGGGTGAGGCCAATCCGCAGTATGTCGCGCGCGACGACAGCAACCCGTATTTCAGCTATGACCCGCAGAAATGCATCGTCTGCTCGCGTTGCGTGCGGGCCTGTGAAGAGGTGCAGGGCACCTTCGCGCTGACCATCGAAGGCCGCGGCTTTGACAGCCGGGTGTCGTTTGGGGCGAAATCCGACAACGCCCTGGCGTCGGATTGCGTGTCTTGCGGCGCCTGCGTGGCGGCCTGCCCGACCGCGACCCTGCAAGAAAAATCGGTGATCGAAATCGGCACGCCGTCGCATTCAGTGATCACCACCTGCGCCTATTGCGGGGTTGGTTGCAGTTTCAAGGCCGAGATGCGCGGCGACGAATTGGTCCGAATGACGCCCTACAAACACGGCAAGGCGAACCGTGGACACAGCTGCGTCAAAGGGCGGTTTGCCTATGGCTATGCTTCGCACAAGGACCGCATTCTGAACCCGATGATCCGCGACACGATCAATGATCCGTGGAAAGAGGTCAGCTGGTCCGAGGCGATGGACTTTACCGCCAACCGTTTGAAGCGGATCATCGCCGACTATGGGCAGAAGTCGGTCGGGGTGATCACCTCGTCGCGCTGCACCAATGAAGAGGCCTATCTGGTCCAAAAGCTGACCCGTGCGGTATTCATGAACAACAATACGGATACCTGTGCGCGGGTCTGCCATTCGCCCACCGGTTACGGGTTGGGCCAGACTTATGGCACCTCGGCTGGCACACAAGACTTTGATTCGGTGGAACATACCGATGTGGTCGTGATCATCGGGGCCAATCCGACCGACGGACATCCGGTGTTCGCCAGCCGCCTGAAAAAGCGGTTGCGTCAGGGGGCCAAGCTGATCGTGGTCGATCCGCGCCGCACCGACATCGTGGAAAGCCCGCATGTCAAGGCGCAGCACCACCTGGCGCTGACGCCGGGGACCAATGTGGCGATTGTCACCGCTCTGGCGCATGTGATCGTGACCGAGGGGATTTACAACGAAACGTTCATTCGGGAACGCTGTGATTGGGATGAATTCCAGGAATATGCCGAGTTCGTGGCCCAACCGCAAAATGCACCGGAAGCGGTGGAGATGCTGACCGGGGTGAAAGCCGAGACCGTGCGTGAAGCGGCGCGGCTCTATGCGTTGGGCGGCAATGGGTCGATCTATTACGGCCTTGGGGTTACGGAACATTCGCAAGGTTCGACCACGGTGATTGGCATTGCCAACCTTGCCATGCTGACCGGGAATGTCGGGCGGCCGGGGGTTGGGGTGAACCCGTTGCGCGGGCAGAACAACGTGCAGGGATCGTGTGACATGGGCTCGTTCCCGCATGAATTGCCGGGCTATCGCCATGTGAAAGGTGACGCGGTGCGCGAGATCTTTGAAAAGGCCTGGGGCGTCACGATTGACAGCGAGCCGGGACTGCGGATTCCGAACATGCTCGACGCGGCGGTCGAGGGGACGTTCAAGGCGCTGTATTGTCAGGGTGAGGACATCCTGCAATCGGACCCGGACACCAAGCATGTCGCGGCGGGGCTGGCGGCGATGGACTGTGTCATCGTCCACGACCTGTTTTTGAACGAGACGGCGAACTATGCCCATGTCTTCCTGCCCGGCTCGACCTTTCTGGAGAAGAACGGCACCTTCACCAACGCCGAACGGCGGATCAACCGGGTGCGCAAGGTGATGGCGCCGCGCAATGGCTATGAGGATTGGGAAGTCACCATGTTGCTGGCCAATGAGATGGGGGCTGGATGGACCTACACGCATCCCTCGCAAATCATGGATGAAATCGCGATCACGACGCCATCCTTTGCCGGGGTGACCTATGAGAAGCTGGAGACCATGGGCTCTGTCCAGTGGCCCTGCAACGAGAAGGCGCCGGAGGGGACGCCGCTGATGCATGTCGACGGCTTTGTTCGCGGCAAGGGGCGGTTCATCAACACCGAATATGTCGCGACCGATGAAAAGACCGGCCCAAGGTTTCCACTGTTGCTGACCACCGGGCGGATCTTGTCGCAGTATAATGTGGGGGCGCAGACCCGGCGAACGGCGAATGTGGTCTGGCATGACGAGGATGTGCTGGAAGTGCACCCGCATGACGCCGAAGTCCGCGGCATCAAGCAAGGCAGTTGGGTGCGGCTGGCGTCACGGTCGGGCGATACCACACTCAGGGCGGAGATCACCGACCGGGTCAATCCGGGGGTGGTTTACACGACGTTCCACCATCCGGACACTCAGGCAAATGTCATTACGACCGATTATTCGGATTGGGCGACCAACTGCCCCGAATACAAGGTGACGGCGGTGCAAATCTCTCCGTCCAACGGACCTTCGGAATGGCAGGAGGAATATGCCGCACAAGCCAAGCTGGCGCGGCGGATCCTGTCGGCGGCAGAGTGATGCAGACCAGCCGCCCTCTGCCACGCCTGACCTTCGGGTCAGGCGAGCCTGGCCCGCGGACCTTGCCGGAAGAGGTGGCGGTTGCGCTGTCGTTCAATGGAACGACACAGGCGGTGATGATGGCGACACCGGCTGATCTGGTTGATTTCGCTTATGGATTTGCATTGACGGAAGGCATAGCCCAGCCCGCCGAAGTGGACTCGGTCGACGTGGTCAAGATGGAAAATGGCATCGACGTGCAGGTCTGGCTGAAGGCGGATGCCGAAGCACGACTGGCAAAGCGGCGGCGAACCATGGCGGGACCGGTGGGCTGTGGGCTGTGCGGAATCGACAGCCTGGATGAGGCGATGCGCAAGATGCGACCTGTCCCAAAATCATCGTTCACAATGACACCTGCACAGGTGATGCAGGCCATTGCGGCGCTGCCGGGGTCGCAGCCTTTGCATGACGCCACCCGCGCCGTCCACGCGGCGGGGTTCTGGGATGGTGCACTGGTTGCGGTGCGCGAGGATGTCGGACGGCACAATGCCCTGGACAAGCTGGTCGGGCATCTGATCCGTCATCCACAGCGCAATGGCGCGGTGCTGCTGACCTCGCGGGTGTCAATCGACATGGTGCAGAAGGCGGCTGCTCTCGGTGCGCCGATGCTGATTGCCGTCTCGGCCCCGACCGCCCATGCCGTGACCCTGGCCGATGAGGCGGGGATCACGCTGATCGCCTTGGCCCGGCCAGACCGTTTCGAAGTCTTCACCCATTCCGCCCGCCTGAATTCGGAGAACTCCCATGTCGCATGACCACGTCCACGACCCGCTTGCCAAGTTGATTTACATGGCCAACCAGATTGCGAAATTCATGGAGAGCAAGCCGCATGACGAGGGTGTGGCGGGATTAGCTTCGCATATCAATGACTTCTGGGAGCCTCGGATGCGGACGCATCTGTTTCAGGTGCTGGATGCCGGGGGTGTCGGCTTGCGGCCGCTGGTGATTGAGGCGGCCGCGAATATCCGGCGTCCGGTTTCGGCCTGAATGCCGCAAAGGCTCCATCATCGCGACACTTTTCCGAACTAATCCACGGCCTGGGGCGTAGAGGCGGCCTTTACGGAATTGGCTAGGAGAGCGGCTTGTCCAGCCGAAGCACAATGATCTGGTTGCGGTGGGATGTCGTCGGGCAGGTGGTAACGCCTTTGCTCCGGCAATTCTGGATGATCGTGCTGATCGTCATGGTGGGCGGCCTCGCCTCGCTGGCCTACAGCCGGATGCAGGTGCCGAAGTTCGAGGCAACGGCTGTCGTGCAGATGCGGCCCGGGGTCGATGGGGCGGCAGCGGAACGGCGGCTGATGGCGCGCGACAACCTGATTGCGATGGCGGAGCGTCATGGATTGATCGGCGCCACCCATGGCGAAAGCCGCAACCGGGCGGCGGCTTTGCTGCGGCAAGCCATCGCGGTACATGATCTGACCACTTCGGCAGGGACGACGTTGGGATTTCAGCCGGGAGCTGCCGGGATCGTGGTCTCGGTGCTGCTGCCGGATGCGGAACTGGCGGCGCGGGTGGCCAATGATCTGGCCCAGCAGGTTCTGGACGTCGGCAATGCGGGCAATTTGGGCCAGGCCAGTGAGGAGTTGGACTTTTACCGCCGAGAAGAAGCCAGGCTATGGCAGGAGATCAGTGCGCAGCGGGCGGAAATCGTGGTGCCGCCGACGTCAGGTTCAGCGATCGAGACTGCGGTTGCGGGACAGCGCCGGCTGGCGCTGATGCAGGACGAGTATGATCTGGTGCGTGCCCGTCTGGCCGAGCATGAGGTCGACGCGCGGCTGATGGCCCTTTCCCAGTCACAGCAGTTCAGCCTGTTGCAGCGTGCCACTTCGGCTGAGGCGATCCGGGTGGTGCACGACTGGATGCTGGTCGGTGTGGCGGGATCTTTGTTGCTGGCCGTAGCGCTCGCCTTCGTTCTGGAGCGGCGCTATCCGGGGTTGGAGCGTGGGCCATGGGACGACATGGTCGGGGTCAGGGCTCGGGTGAAACGTCTTTACCGGCTGTTCGATGATCCGACGCGCCCGATCATGGGGTTGCCGCGCTTTCTGGTGATCAGCGTCGTGCTGGTGATATGGCTGGTGGTATTTGCCCAGTTGATCCGCTAGGCCGGCTCAAGGGGCGCCCCCGGGAGACACCCTTGCCGCCGGGTGATTTGCGGGGCGTATCAGACCGTTGCGACGTCACAAGGTCACGGCAGGCAAAGGTCGTTCATTCATTCAGAATGCTGCTCAGGTAACTGCCGTAGTCGTTCTTGCGGAACTGCTCGGCCCGGTCGGCAAGGCTGGCGCGGTCGATCCAGCCGGCCCGGAAGGCGATTTCATCGGGGCAGCCTACTTGCAAACCTTGCCGCGCCTGCAGGGTGCGCACGAAGTTGCCGGCGTCCAGCAGGCTGGCATGGGTGCCGGTGTCAAGCCAGGCAAAGCCGCGACCCATCTTTTCGACGGTCAGGTTTCCGGCTTTGAGGTAGAGGTCCAGCAGGTCGGCAATCTCCAGTTCGCCGCGTTTGGAGGGTTTGATCCGGGTGGCAAATCTGGGGGCATCGCCGTCGAGGAAGTAAAGCCCGGTGACGGCGAAGTTGGACGGCGGGGTTTCGGGCTTTTCGATGATCTGGCGGACACGACCCTGCGGGTCGAAGTCGACCACGCCGTAGCGTTCCGGGTCTGACACCCGGTAGCCGAAAACGGTGCCACCCTTGGGTTTCTTGTCCGCGGCGGCGAGAATTTCCGGCAGGCCGTGGCCGAAGAAGATGTTGTCCCCCAGCACCATTGCGGACGGCGCGCCGTTCAGGAAATCCTTTGCCAAAAGGTAGGCCTGGGCAAGTCCATCAGGTGAGGGCTGGATGATATAGGTCAGCGACAGGCCCCATTGCGACCCGTCGCCCAACAGGCGCAGGAAGCCGGCTTGATCTTCGGGCGTGGTGATCACGGCGATCTCGCGGATGCCGGCCAGCATCAGCACGGTCAGCGGGTAATAGACCATGGGCTTGTCATAGATCGGCAGCAGTTGCTTGGACACGCCCATGGTGATCGGCCACAGCCGCGTGCCAGAGCCACCAGCGAGAAGGATGCCTTTGCGTGTCATTTGGACCTCAGGTCATGCAGGATTTCGGGCAGGCTTTCCCGCCAGTCAGGCCGCGTCAGGCCGAAATAGGTGAGGCTGGAGCAGTCCAGCCGGGAGTTGAGCGGGCGACGAGCCGGGGTCGGGTAGGCGGCGGTGGGGATGTCGGTGATCTGGCAGGGCAGGGCGGCGGCGGTCATGATAGCACGGGCAAAGCCGGCCCAGCTGGTGTCCGGCGTGCCCGCGAAATGGTGCAGGCCGCCGGGGGTGCCGCTCATCAGGGCCCTGGCACAGGTGTAAAGCGCGTCGGCGATGGCTGCGGCCGGGGTAGGGCCGCCGATCTGGTCGGCGACCACGGTCAGTGCCGGACGCTCGGGTCCTAGTCGCAGCATGGTCTTCAGGAAGTTGGTGCCATGGGCGGAAAAGACCCATGAAGTTCGCAGGATCAACCATTGACCGCCCGCCGCCGCAATCCCCCGTTCGCCCGCCAGTTTCGAGCGGCCATAGGCTCCCAATGGCGCGGGGGCGTGATCGGGCGCGAAGGGGCCGGTGCCGGCGCCGTCGAATACATAATCGGTCGAGAGGTGCAGGAACGGCAGGCTGCGGGAGGCGCAGGCGTGGGCCATCGCGGTCGGAGCGTCGCCGTTGATCACGGTGGCGGCGGGCTCCTCAGCCTCGGCCTTGTCGACCGCGGTGTAGGCGGCGGCGTTGATCACGGCGTCACAATCGGCAGCGGCGATGGTCGCGGCACAGGCGTCCGGGTGCATCAGGTCGGCGTCGTTGCGGGACAGAAAGCGGGCGGAGGTGCCGACAGGCATCCGCCGCGCCAATTCGCGCGCCACTTGGCCGGTCTGTCCGAAAACCAGGATTTTCATGCCGTCAGCGCCCCGTGATCCAATAGACAAAGAGACCCAGATACTCTTTCAGGGCAATGTCCACGCCTTCCAAATTCTGGTCAAGCCGCCACCGCGCGCCGTCACTCAGGTCACCCGAGCGGTAATCCACCGGCCAGGCGGTCAGATCCTGCCACCCGGCGCGGCGAAATGTCTCCATCGCGCGGCGCATGTGAAAGGCGGAGGTCACCAGCAGATAATGTTGGCCGGGCTGCGGCTGGATCATCGCATAAGTGAACCGGGCGTTTTCGGTGGTGTTGCGCGATTTGCTTTCCAGCTGGATCTGCGCTTCGGGCACGCCAAGGGACAGCCACAGCAGTTTCGTCAGGTCGGAGGGGCCGTTTGTGTCGCCGCTGTAGCCCAATGCGGCCTCGCCGCCGCTGAAGATCAGCGTGGCATGCGGAAAACGGCGTGCGAGGATGACGCCTTCGGTCATCCTCTCACCACCGTCATTCAACTGGGCGCCACCCCATTTGCGATAGGCGTCGGTCTGTTCGGCGCCACCCAGCACGATGATGCCGTCAACTGCGGTCAAGGACGGGCTGGCGGGGTAGGTCGCCTCCAGCGGGCCAAGCAGGATATCGCCGAGCGGCCATATGGTCAGAGTGGTGATCAGCGCAAGAGTGATCAGCCCGAAGCTCAGCGCCATGGCTCGGCGGTTCCGCCAGATAGCGTAGAGGCAAAGCGCGAGGCCGAGGATCATCCACGTTTCGACCCGGGCCACCATGCCAAGGGTTTTGGAGGCGATGAAGAACAGGGTGTCCATCATGGGTTGGCTGCGACCATCAGGCCTTGCCCAGCCGCTGGCCGACGCCATTGCGGCTTTGCAACGGTTTCCACCATGCCTCGTTGTCAAGATACCACCGCACGGTTCGCCGTAGCCCTTCGTCCAGCGTGACCGAGGGCCGCCAGCCAAGTTCTTCCCGGATGCGCGAAGGATCGATGGCGTAACGGGCGTCGTGGCCAGGGCGGTCGGTGACATGGGTTATCAGGCGGGCATGGGGGGCACCGGCAGGGCGCATTTCGTCTAGTAGATCACAGATCTTGGTCACCAGATCGATGTTGCGCGCCTCGTTTTCGCCGCCGATGTTGTAGCTGCGGCCCAGGACGCCTCTGGTCAGGACGGTCAGCAAGGCGTCGGCGTGATCTTCGACATAAAGCCAGTCGCGGATATTCTCGCCCTTGCCGTAGACCGGGATCGGCTTTCCCGCGAGAGCGTTCAGGATCACGACCGGGATCAGCTTTTCGGGGAAGTGGAAGGGGCCGTAATTGTTCGAACAATTGGTCATTACCACCGGCAGGCCGTAGGTCTCGGCCCAGGCCCGCACCAGATGGTCTGACGCGGCTTTGGAGGCGGAATAGGGGCTGTTCGGCGCATAGTGGGTGTCTTCGGTGAAGCGACCCTCGGCACCAAGAGTGCCAAAGACTTCGTCGGTGGAAATATGGTGGAAACGGAAGTGGGCCGGCCTGGACTGACGGGTCCAGTAGGCGCGCGCCGCTTCCAGCAGGTTGAAGGTGCCGGTGATATTGGTGTCGATGAAGTCGGACGGCCCGTCGATGGAGCGGTCGACATGGCTTTCGGCAGCCAGATGCATCACGGCGTCGGGCTGGTGCAGAGCAAAGATGCGGTCCAACGCGGCGCGGTCGCGGATGTCGGCCTGCTCAAAGGAATAGAGGTTGGACCCGGCGACCGAGGTCACGTTGTCGAGACAGGCGGCATAGGTCAGCGCGTCAAGGTTCACCACCTCATGTCCACGCGCGACAGCCTGACGCACGACAGCCGAGCCAATGAAACCGGCGCCACCGGTGACGAGGAGTTTCATGGCCGGGTCACATCAAAAGGGCTGGTGAAGCGGCGCAGGTAAGGGGCGGTGGTGTCCTTGGCTGACAGGACCGGATCAGTGACGCCCCAGTCGACGGCGATGTCGGGATCATCCCAGCGGATTGCGCCGTCACAGTCTGGCGCGTAAAGGTCCGAGCATTTGTATTGCACTTCGGTATTGGGCTGGCGGGTGACGAAGCCGTGCAGGAAGCCTTTCGGCACCAGAAGCTGGCGGCCATTTTCGGCGGTCAGGTCCACCCCCACCCACCGGCCATAGCTGGGTGAACTGCGGCGGATGTCGACTGCCACGTCAAAGATCGCCCCGCGCGAACACCGCACCAGTTTGTCCTGGGCATGGGGAGGCGACTGGAAGTGCAAGCCGCGCAAGGTGCCGGGTTGGGCAGACAGCGAGTGGTTGTCCTGCACCCAGGTCATCGCAAGGCCCGCCTCACGCATCCGGGCGGCGTTGAAGGTTTCGCAGAACCACCCCCGGTCATCGCCAAAGCGGTTGGGGGTCAGGATCATGACATCGGGCAGAGTTGTGGGTTCGATCTTCATGCTGGCAGTCTTTAAGGGGTCGCGGCGATTTGCCAAGGGATTTATGCATGTGGCAACAAGAGGATGGACAATCATGCCCGGTTGCCCCTTGGCCTTTGCCCCCTCCACGCGCATATAAGGGCAAATCGTTCTAGCGATGAGGATGCGATGTTCGGAACAGTTGAAAAACCCGCCCAGACCCCTGATGCCGCCCAACTGATCAAGGATGGCACGGAAGCCAGCTTTATGCAGGACGTGATCGAGACCAGTCAGACGGTGCCGGTGATCGTCGACTTCTGGGCCCCGTGGTGCGGGCCGTGCAAGACGCTGGGTCCGGCGCTGGAGGCGGCGGTGACGGCGGCCAAGGGCAAGGTCAGGCTGGTCAAGATCGACGTCGATCAGGCGCAGGCCTTGGCCGGGCAATTGCGGATTCAGTCGATCCCGACGGTTTATGCCTTCTTTCAGGGCCAGCCGGTCGACGGCTTTCAGGGCGCTATTTCCGGCTCGGAAGTCAAGAAGTTCGTTGAAAAGCTGAGCGCGCTTGGTGGCGAGGATGGTGGTCTGGCCGAGGCGATCGAGGCGGCCGAGGCGATGCTGGGCGAAGGTGCGGCTGCTGATGCTGCGGAAACCTTTGCGGCCATTCTGGCTGAGGAACCGGAGAATGCGGCGGCCTATGGCGGGCTGATCCGGTCGCATCTGGCGATTGACGATCTGGACAAGGCGCAGGACCTGGCTGATGCGGCCCCGGCCAAGATTGCGAGTTCGGTCGAAGTGACCGCCGCCAAGGCCCAGATCGCATTGAAGCGGCAGGCCGCCAAGGCTGGACCGGAGGATCTGCTCAGGGCGGCGGTGGCCAAGGATCCGGCCGACCGGCAGGCGGTCTTTGATCTGGCGACTGCGCTGCACGCCTCGGGCAAGGTGGAAGAGGCGATTGACACCCTTTTGGATCTGTTCAAGCTGGACCGCGAGTGGAATGACGGCGCCGCGAAGGCCCAGTTGCTGACGATTTTCGGCGCTTTGAAGCCGCAAGACCCGATTGTGCTGAAGGGGCGTCGTCGATTGTCATCGATGATCTTTGTCTAGTGCAAAAACTGCGCTAGGTTCGGGGCATGATCAATCCCGCCGACCTGCCAGAGATCGTGCCGCTGTTTCCCTTGGCTGGGGCGGTCCTGCTGCCACGTGCCCGTCTGCCGCTGCATGTCTTTGAGCCGCGCTATCTGGCGCTGATCGAGGATTGCCTGAAAAGCGACCGCCGCCTGATCGGGATGATCCAGCCGCGCGGTGATCAGTCAGAGCCGTTGCCTGGACTGGCGACGGTGGGCTGCGCCGGGCGGATGACCTCATTTTCCGAAACCGACGACGGCCGTTACATGGTGACGCTGACCGGCGTTGCCCGCTTTATGGTGCGGGAAGAGTTGACGGGGTTCGTGCCCTATCGCCGCGCCCGCGTTGACTTTGCGCCCTATCTGCACGACCTGACCGAGCCGCAAACCGACCCTGGCCTGGACCGCCGCGACTTTCTGAAAGACCTTGCCCGGTATCTGAAGGCCAGCAAGATGGGCACCGACTGGTCGAACCTCAAGGAAGCGGATGACGAGATGCTGGTCAATGTGCTGTCGATGCTGTGCCCGTTTGCCCCCGAGGAAAAGCAGGCGCTGCTGGAGGCGGTGACCCTGCCGGAACGCCGCAAGATCCTGCAAACGCTGATCGCGTTCTCGCTGCAAAGCCATGGCGCGGGCGAAGAGACGCTGCAATGAACGACACACCGCCTCTGATCGACCGCCGCATGCTGGAGGCGCTGATTTGTCCGCAGACTCAAGGTGGGCTGCGCTACGATGCCGAACGTCAGGAGTTGATCTCCGAGGCGGCCGGGCTGGCCTTTCCGATCCGTGACGGCATCCCGATCATGTTGGTCAGCGAGGCGCGCAGCTTGAAATAGCGTGGTTTTGGCCCGGTTCTCGGCAGATTGACGGAGCTTGGGCCCGGATTTGCCACCAAGGGCTTGACGACGGCCCGAGTCGTGGTCTTGGTGCGACAAGTTTCCTTTCTGTTGATCAGGACCTGATTGTGACCAGACTTCTAACCAATTTCGCCGCCTTGACCCTGCTGGCCGTGCTGGCCGCCTGTGGCAGACCGCATGTACCGGACACGGCACCGCGTGCCGCAGTTGCCCCGCCCGGATATGAGGCGGTTCAGGATGGCGACTTTCTGATCCCGGCGGTCGAGGCGCATCTGTTCTATCCCGGTGCCGCCAAGGCCGAAGTGACTTACAATGGTGACGATCAGCCCGGCACGATTGTCGTCGATACCTTTGCCCGCAAGCTCTATCTGGTCGAAGACGGCGGCATGGCGATGCGTTATGCCATCGCGGTGGGTCGCGAAGGGCTGTCGTTCCACGGTTCGGGTGTGATCGGGCGCAAGCAGGAATGGCCGTCATGGACGCCGACCAACAACATGGTGCGGACGCGGCCCGACCTTTACGCCGAATATGCCGGTGGTCTGCCGGGCGGCCTCGACAATCCGTTGGGCGCGCGGGCGATGTATTTGTACCGCGGTGGCAAGGACAGCTATTTCCGCATCAATGGCACCATCGAAAACGCCTCGATCGGCCATGCGACATCGGCAGGCTGCATCCGGCTGTTCAATCAGGACGCCATTGATCTGTACGAGCGGGTTCACATCGGCACCAAGATCAAGGTCCGCACGCTGGACGAAAGCCTGGCACTTGAGGGGCCGTACATGGACGACGCCTATGGCCGCGCTGTGCCCGATACGCCGGAAAATCAGGAGCAGAAGATCCGCGACGAACAGAAGATCGCAGCACTTGAGGCTGCCAATCCCGAGCTGGCCGCCTATGACGCAGCGGCCCGTGCGGCCGATGCAGCGGCCGAGCGTCAGGCCGCTGGCAACTGACGGTCAGGTCAGGATGACATAGTCCTTCAGCGTGGTCTCGACGACGCGCCAGGTGCCACGAAAGCCGGGGCGGATCAGGAAACTGTCCCCGGCTTGCAACGTCGTCGCCTGACCCGCCTCATCGGTCAGCACCGACACGCCGGCAAGGATATGGACATATTCCCATTCGGAATAGTCGATGCGCCATTCGCCCGGAGTCGATTGCCACAGGCCGGCATAGAGACCGCCGCGCATTTCGACATTCCAGGTGGTGTGAACCGGATCGCCGGCGATCACCTTGACAGGGTCGGGCCGGGTCTCTTCGGGCGGGGTTCCGTCGCGGGTCAGTCGCAAAAGAGGGGTCATGAACGTCTCCATTTCCAGCCAGATTTGCCCGGCCATGCGTCCGGCGCAAGGCTGCCAGTCGCGTCGGACGGGTAACTTTCTTGTCGCGCCCTTCGCCAAATGCCCATATAGAACCTGCGAACCCGCTGTGGAGCCTGAAAAATGAGCGCCTCTTCCCCACTGCGACCTGTACTGCCCCCGGATATCAGGGCGCGAAAGGGCCAGATGCCCCTTGTCGTGCTGACCGCCTACACCACGCCGATGGCGCGGCTGGTCGATGCGCATTGCGACGTGGCGCTGGTCGGCGATTCGGTCGGGATGGTGCTGCACGGTCTGCCATCGACCCTTGGTGTGACGATGGAGATGATGATCCTGCATGGTCGCGCCGTGGTGCGCGGTCTGACCCGCGCCATGCCGGTGGTCGACATGCCGTTCGGCTCTTATGAGGAAAGCCCCGCGCAGGCCTATCGCAACGCTGTACGGCTGATCGTGGAAACCGGGGCGCCGGCGGTAAAGCTGGAGGGCGGCGTGCATATGGCCGAAACGATTGGATTTCTGACCAAGCGCGGCGTGCCGGTGATGGCGCATATTGGTCTGACGCCGCAAGCGGTGAATACCTTGGGCGGCTACAAGGTGGTGGGCCGCGAGGGCGAAGCTGCGGGCGTGATGGCCGATGCCGAAGCGGTGCAAGAGGCCGGGGCGTTCTCGGTGGTGCTGGAAAAGGTGCCCGTTGGCCTCGCGGCGCGGATCACTCAGAGCCTGACGATCCCGACGATCGGGATTGGGGCCGGGGCGCAATGCGACGGGCAAGTGCTGGTGGTGGATGACATGCTGGGCATGTTCACCGACTTCCGCCCGAAATTCGTGAAGCGCTATGCCGAACTGGGTCTGGCTGCGGATGACGCCATAGCTGCGTTTACCGCAGATGTCCGGGCGCGTCGCTTTCCGGGGCCAGAGCATGGCTTTGCCGATGAGGCGCCGAAGGGCACAAAATCTTGACGCAGATCATCCGGACGGTCGCCGAGATGCGCCATCTGGCCCGGGGCTGGAAGGCGGCTGGCGATGTGGTGGGCGTGGTGCCGACCATGGGGGCGCTGCATGAGGGCCATCTGAGCCTTGCCCGCGTGGCCGCGTCGGAATGTGACCGGGTGATTGTGACGATCTTCGTCAACCCCAAGCAGTTCAACAACCCCGAGGATCTGAAGCGCTACCCAAGGACGGAAGAAGCCGATGCGGGATTGCTGGCCACCGTCGGGGTCGATGCGATCTTTGCGCCCTTGGCCGATGAGGTCTACCCACCCGGATTTGCGACCACGGTCACCCTCACTGGCGTTGCGGAACCGCTGGAAGGCGCGCTCAGGCCCGGCCATTTCGACGGGGTGGCGACGGTGGTGACCAAGCTCTTCGGCATGACCATCGCCGACCGCGGCTATTTCGGCCAGAAGGATTGGCAACAGCTGCGCGTGGTCAACCGGCTGGTGCGTGACCTGAACCTGCCGGTGTGGATTGTCGGCTGTGAGACGATCCGTGAGCCGGACGGCCTGGCGATGTCGTCGCGCAATGCCCGGCTGACGACGGAGGGGCGGGCGGCGGCCCCGGCTTTGTATGCTTCGATGACGCGCGCCGCCAGGGTGATCCGCGAAGGTGTAGCGACTGCCGAAGCGCTCGCTGCGTGTCAGGCGCAGGTTCTGGCGGCAGGCTTTGACCGAGTGGAATATATCGAACTCCGCGATGCGGCGAGCCTCGACGCGCCGCAGGGCCTCGACCGGCCATTGCGGTTGTTGGCGGCGGCCTGGGTCGGAGATGTGCGGCTGATCGACAATATCCCGGTCTGAAAGCCCCAAATCGCTGACAGTTTGTGACATAGCTTGTGGCCCGGACCCTTTGGTTGCGGTAAAGCAGGGGTCAGAACGCCGGAACTGCCGGTGATGAAAGGGAAGCCATGTCGAAATGTCAGTTTTACCGGACCGAGATGGTCACCGCGCGTGCCCATGCCGCGCATTCGGGCCGCCGGGAACCGCCACCGCAGCGCACGCTGGCAGGCTGGTGCGCCCATGAGGCGAGCCTCGTCGACCGTACCAAGGCGGTGACCGTGATTGGCGGGGCCAAGCTTTTGACCTGCGGCGGTGATCTGGCCAAATGCATGATCCCAGACAAGCTGTAAGCCGCGCCATGGCCGGGCCGGAACCCCTGACCTTTGCCAACGGGCTGTTGCCGATGGCTGTACTGGTGGCGCTGTCCATCGGACTGCCCGCGCTGCTGGCGGCCCGTACCTTGTCACAGCAGTGGCTGGCCGTCGTGATGTGTGTGACCGGCCTGGTTGTTTGGGCGGTAGGGGCCGCGATCATGGCGTGGCAATATGGCAGGGCCAATGGGGCCATGACGGACGGGGTGTGGAGCTATTTGCAGAAATCCGCCCTGCTCGGGTTGCTCTACGGCCCGGTTCTGGCTCTGGTCTGGCTGATGCGGGCGCAGGGGGTGGAGCGGCGGCTGGGGTTGCTGATGCAGGACAAGGGAACGCCAAAATGATCGTGATGCTGGAATTGCTGGTTGTCGGCTTCGTCGTGCTGACGGTGATCTATCTGCTGGTCGCGGTCTATTCCCGCTCGGTCCGTCGTGAAAAGCTGGAAAAGGAATTCGATGCCGATGTGCCGTTGGGGGGTGGTCCCGGGTCGCGGGATGCCTATGTCGAACAGGGGATGGAGGCCTATGAACACGGCTTGCGCCGCAAGCTGTTGGTTCTGGTGTATATCCTGCCGGCGATTGCCCTTGCGGTGATCGTCTATTTCGTGAATTTCCACTAGGGGACCCGCAATGCGCAAAGTCAAATGGACGTTCTGGACCCTGGTCATCCTGATTGTCGGGCTGTTTCTGAACTACAATCTGCCGCAGCACGATGTGGTCCGGATCACCGACACCTACAACCGCCAGACCCCACTTGGCACGATCAATTCCTATTTCTATGCCTCGCAGGATGCCGGGACCGCACCGAGCTCGATCCGCGACGTCCGCTTCATCGACGCGGTGTTTCCGAGCGGCAAGGTGATCGTCTACCGCAATGAGGATACCGGCTTCTGGCCGCCCTATCTGAAGTTCGACTCGTCCAACCTGCAGGCTCAGGCCAACAATGTGAAATCCACCACCGGTGACCCGCAATGGGTGATGGTTACCCATTACGGCTGGCGGATCACCATTGAGTCGATCTATCCCAATGCCGTCAAGATCACGCCCGTTGCGGGGCCGGATGTGACGATCATCCCGTGGGTCAATATCATCATCCTTGTGCTCATGGCCGTGGGCCTCTTCATGCTGCGCCGGATGTGGTTGCAGTTCTGGGAGCGGATGGTTGACCCGGCGGTGGCAAGCGCCGAAGAGGCGGGTGACCGCGCTCGCGGGTTCTTTGGCCGGTTGTTCGGGCGCAAAGGGTGAGCGTCAAGGCGTGGGACATTTGGTGCGGCTTTGAAATCTCTCAGGTCTTTTGCGGGCCGTTGACCGGCTGGCAGGGTTTGTCGAGACGGCGGAGCCTCCGGCGGGGGTATTTTTGCCAACATGTAGGGGCAAGTGTCACTTCGCTATGGGGGATCGGGAGAGAATGAACCGACAAGGGCGGACTGTCGGGGCCGCCCTCTTGCCTTTGGGTCCCGGGTTCAGGAGCGCAGCGTGCCGCCGGTAGCCTTGCTGACCTTTTCGACGATGCGAGCGGCGACGCTTTCGATTTCTGCTTCGGTGAGGGTCTTGTCTTTTGGTTGCAGGCGGACAGTCAGGGCGATGCTCTTCTTGCCAGTCCCCATCTGCGCCTCGGCCTTGTCGCCGGTGAACTGATCGAAGACGCGGACGCTTTCGACCAGAACCTTGTCGGCCCCGAGCGCGGCGTTGACGGCGGTCAGCGCCTCGACCCCCTTGTCCACCACAAAGGCGAAGTCGCGGTCGACGGCCTGCAAGTCGGACAGGGTCAGGGCTGGTCTGGTCGGTGTCTTGACCTTGGGCTGCGGCACGGCGGCCATCATCACGGTGAAGGCCATGGCAGAGCCTTTGATGTCCATGGCGGTCAGGATCCTTGGATGCAGCTCACCGAACACCGCCATCAGATTGGGGCCAAGACCGATGGCACCGGAACGGCCGGGGTGGAACCAGACGGGCAGGTTGCGGGTGATCTGAACACGGGCCGGGGCACCGAGTGCGGCGAGCACCGCTTCGACATCCGCCTTGGCGTCGAAGCTGTCGACCGCGCGGCGGGTGGTGTGGGGATCGCGCGGGGCCGCGGCTCCGATGAGCAGGCCCGAGGCGTGCAGGTGTTGCTCGCCGGGTTCGCCGCCGTGAAAGACCGGCCCGACCTCGAACAGCGCCATATCCATGAAACCGCGGGCCTGATTGCGGGCGGCGGCGCGCAAGAGGCCGGGCAAGAGGTCCGGTCGCAGATGGGACATTTCCGAGGAGATCGGATTGTCGAGCCTGACGCCATCGCTGCCGCCGCCGAACAGGATGGCGGCGGTGCTGTCGATGAAGCTGTAGGTGATGCATTCGTTGTAGCCAAGCGCCGCGATGGTGCGGCGGGCCGTGCGTTCGCGGACCTGTGCCGGGGTCAGGATCGGCTTTGGCACCCCAGGCACGCGGCGGCTGAGGGGTTTGCCCTGCAGCTTGGTCAGCGAGGCGACGCGGGCAATCTCTTCGATCAGATCGGCGTCGCCCAGCACATCGGGCCGCCACGACGGGGGGGTCACCTCGTTGCCGCTCAGGGTGAAGCCGAGGGCTTGCAAGGTGCGGCGCTGTTCGGGTTCGGGGATATCCATGCCGACGAGGCTGGTCACCCGGGCGGGGTCGAGCCGGTATGTCCGTGTGGTGTCGGGGGCCGCGCCGTCAACCGCCAGATCCGAGGCGGTGCCGCCACAGAGGTCGAGGATCATCTGCGTGGCAAGGTCCAGCCCCGGCAGGGTGAATTCAGGGTCGACGCCGCGTTCAAAGCGGT
Organism: bacterium; assembly: GCA_039932095.1. Taxonomy (GTDB): domain Bacteria; phylum Pseudomonadota; class Alphaproteobacteria; order Rhodobacterales; family Rhodobacteraceae; genus Stagnihabitans. Next base: position 19,786 of record JBDTQR010000063.1, read on the forward strand.
AGCGGGCGTCGGAGTTGATTTTCAGTGCGCGACCGGTGGCGGCCACCGTGATCGGGTCCCAGAACGCGGATTCGACGAAGACCTCGGTGGTGTCGGGGGTGCAACCCGACACCTCACCGCCCATGATTCCGGCAAGGGATTCGGGGCCATTGTCGTCGGAAATCAGCATCTGTCCGGCACCAATGGTGTAGGTCTTGCCGTCAAGGGCCAACAATTCTTCGCCACCTTTGGCCGGGTGGATGCGCAGCGGGCCGTGAACCTTGGCCACGTCAAAGACGTGCAGCGGGCGATTCAGCCCGTAGGTGAAATAGTTGGTGATGTCGACCAACGTCGAAATCGGGCGCAGGCCGATCGCCTTGAGCCGGGCCTGCAACCAGGCGGGCGAAGGGCCGTTGGTAACGCCGCTGAGGGTCCGGCCGGCGAAATGCGGGCAACCCTTGGCTTTCAGCGCGGGGTCAATGGCAACCTGCACCCTGGAGGGGCCGGTGCCGCCGATTGTCGGGACGGTCAGCGGTTTCAGCGTGCCCAGACTGCGGGCGGCCAGATCGCGAGCGATGCCGCGCACCCCAAGAGCGTCAGGGCGGTTGGGGGTGACCTTGATGTGGATCATCGGGTCGACGGTGCCGGGCCGGTTGATCGCCAGCCAGTCGACAAACTTCTGACCAACCTCGCCGGACGGCAGTTCAATGATGCCGTTATGCTCGTCCGACAGCTCCAGTTCGCGCTCGGACGCCATCATGCCATGACTTTCGACACCGCGGATCTTGCCGATGCCAAGGGTCACGTCGATGCCAGGCACATAGTCGCCGGGTTTGCACAACACCACGGTGATCCCGGCCCGGGCGTTCGGGGCGCCACACACGATCTGCTTTTCGCCCTCGTCAGTCAGCACGCGGCAGATCTGCAGCTTATCGGCGTCAGGGTGTTTTTCGGCGTGCAGGATACGGGCAAGCGTGAAGGGGGCGAGCTTCGACAACGGGTTCAAGACATCCTCGACCTCCAGCCCCAGATCGGTGAGGGCGTAGAGGATGTCTTCAAGCGGCGCCTCGGTGGCGAGGTGGTCTTTCAGCCAGGACAAGGTAAATTTCATGGCATGCGCCCCTTTGGATCATCGGTCAGGGGATTAGCGCAAAGGGCAGGCGAGGGGAAGCCGGGGCGCGTCGGTTTCCGGTCCGGAAACGGGTTGTTGCCGAGCTGGGCAGCGGCTTGCCTTAATTCGCGGGGCGTTTTGATGTAAGGAATGGCGATGGACCCCATGATGCACATTCCCACCGACCGTAAGGCTGTCCGGCCGCTGCGCCTGGCTTTGGTGCTTGGCATGACGGTGCTGTTGTTCCTGCTGATCCTGAACCGCTACAGCTAGGCGGCGCATCTGCGACCACTGGTACGGTTGGACGTCGGCGGACATCCCCTAACTTGACAGACCACCCGCCAGATCAGGCATGTCGAGCGCCGCAAACCCATAATGGCGCAGCCAACGCAGGTCAGATTCGAAGAAGGCACGCAGGTCGGGGATGCCGTATTTCAGCATTGTAATGCGATCGATGCCCATTCCGAAAGCGAAGCCCTGCCACTGGGTCGGATCGACTCCGGCGGCGGTGAGCACCTTGGGATGGACCATGCCGGAGCCGAGGATTTCCATCCAGCTGTCGCCCTGACCGATCTTCAGCTGGCCGCCCTCCCAAGAGCAGCGGATGTCGACCTCGGCCGAGGGTTCGGTAAAGGGGAAATGCGAGGCGCGGAAGCGCAGTTCAACCGACGGGACTTCGAAAAATGCCCGGCAGAACTCTTCCAGCGTCCATTTCAGGTTGGCCATCGAGATGTCGCGGTCGATGGCGAGACCCTCGACCTGGTGAAACATCGGGGTGTGGGTCTGGTCCATGTCCATACGGTAGACCCGGCCGGGCGCGATCACCCGGATTGGCGCGCCTTGGGCGGTCATCGCGCGGATTTGCACCGGGGAAGTGTGGGTGCGCA
>JBDTQR010000064.1:0-21761 GCA_039932095.1 bacterium
CGATATAGTTGTAATAGACGTGCCCCAGCCCGGTGAAGCCTTGATCCTCAAGCCGTTTGGCGGGGTTTACGCGTCCATCTGTCATTGCAGAAGCTCCCATTGCCGCAAAGGGCGGCATGTCGTCGGTGAAATGATAATAACCCGGTGCCGGGCATTCTGACCAAAAGAGCCGCTGTTAGACGGACTCTTGTGAGTCCTATAACACCAAGATTTCAAACGGGAAAAGTGTTGTTTTGGACTGTTAGCGCAACCAAGTGCAGGTTAGCGCAATCAATTCGTCGGCCTGACGATAACTGCGGCAAATTAGTCATTCCTTTGGGTTTTTCGCACCAGATGTAAGGCGTGAGGCCCGCCGATTCGCACTTAGCAGTTGATTCCGGGGGCCGGAAAACAGATCATGCAGGAAAAATAAGGCAAACCGAGTAGAATAGGATAGCCCAATATGGCAAGGATCGCCCTTGTGGACGACGACAGGAATATCCTGACGTCGGTGTCGATGACTCTTGAAGCCGAGGGGTTTGAGGTCGAGACGTTTAACGATGGTCAGTCGGCCCTTGATGCCTTCAACCGCCGCATGCCCGATATGGCAGTGCTGGACATAAAAATGCCGCGGATGGATGGCATGGATCTGCTGCAACGTCTGCGGTTGAAAACCTCCATGCCTGTGATCTTCCTGACCTCGAAAGATGATGAAATTGACGAAGTCCTCGGCCTCAGGATGGGCGCGGATGACTATGTCAAGAAACCGTTCTCGCAGCGCCTGCTGGTCGAACGGATCCGGGCGCTGTTGCGCCGTCAGGACGCCATTTCGACCGGTGAAGTGGCGACGACCGAAGAAACCAAGATGATGGAACGTGGCCATCTGCGGATGGACCCGTTGCGCCATTCGGTCAGCTGGAAAGGTCTCGACGTGTCGCTGACCGTCACCGAATTCATGCTGCTGCAAGCCCTCGCCCAACGCCCCGGCTTTGTGAAAAGCCGCGATCAGTTGATGGACGTGGCCTATGACGACCAGGTCTATGTCGATGACCGCACCATCGACAGCCATATCAAACGCCTGCGCAAGAAGATGCGCCAGGTTGATGACACCTTCTCAGCGATTGAAACATTGTACGGCATTGGCTATCGCTACAACGAAGAATGACCGCAGTTCCGCAGATCAACATGGCGCCGAAGCGCAGTCAGAATTCCGGTGAGGTTTTGCTGGGCGAGGATTGGGTCTCGCCGGCCAGCATGGCCGACACGACGCTGCGTGATGGGCGCAAGCGGCGCAGTCTGGTCGCATTGAACCATTCGCCACTGGCCCGCAAGATCATCATCTTCAATCTGATGGCTCTGGTCATTCTGGTTGCGGGTGTCCTGTTCATGAACCCGTTCCGCGACAGTCTGGTGCAGCAACGCGAACTGGCCATGCAAAGTGAGGCGCGACTGATCGCCAGTGTCTTTGAAACCAACATCCCCGACGGGCTGGCCGCCACCGCGATAGGCACCCTGCCGATCGCCCAGCACCTGCGTGATTTCACCGTCGATCTGGGCACCGAGGTTTTCCTGTTCGACGCCACCGGCAATGTGGTCAGCACGGCCGTCGGCACCGCCCCGCGCGAAGCCGCCAGTCAGGAACGCTCGACCATTATCACCGACTTCCTGAACATGATCTGGGAGGGGATTTCCGGCATCCTGAGTGGTGGCACCGCGGACAAGCCCACGGTGACCGGCGCGGAAATGGCGCATAAACTGTTCGATCAGGCCCGCAGCGGTGAAGTCGTCAAATTTGTCGGCCAAGGGCCGGACGGCGGCGCACAGTTCTCCGTTGCCGCCCCGATCATGCACCTTGGCGTGGTGCAGGGCGTCGTCGCCCTGACCTCGGCCGAGGGTGAGATTGACAGTCTGGTGCGGGTCGAACGGGAGCAGATCCTGCAGATGTTCGTCATCGCCCTCCTGGTTTCCATAGGCCTGTCACTGGTGCTGGCCTCGACAATCGCCAATCCGCTGTCCGACCTTGCCGCCGCCGCCGAAATCGGTGGTGAGCGTGATGGACAGGCCCGCAACGCCGGTCGGGTCCGCATCCCCGACCTGACCGCCCGGCCCGATGAAATCGGCCGCCTGTCCATTGCAATGCGCGGCATGGTGACCGCGCTTTACGACCGGATCGACGCCAACGAACAATTTGCCGCCGATGTCAGCCATGAAATCAAGAACCCACTCGCGTCCCTGCGCTCTGCGGTAGGTTCGCTGCGCTTTGTGAAAAAGCCGGAACAGCAGGAAAAGCTGCTCGATGTCATCGAACATGACGTGCGGCGGCTGGACCGGCTGGTCAGCGACATTTCCAACGCGTCCCGGCTGGACAGCGAACTGGTCAAGGAAGAGGAAGAACAGTTCAACCTGATCAAGACCCTGTCTAACCTGACCGAATATCTCGGCCAGCAGGCGCGCGAAAAGGGCGTGGACTTCATCACCGATTTCCCGAACGAAGCCGTGCGGATAAATGGGCTTGAGGCGCGGCTGGCGCAGGTCTTCGTCAACCTGATCACCAACGCGATTTCCTTCTGCGATACCGGCGACGCCGTGCGGGTCTGGGCGCGCAAACGCGAAAACCGCGTGCTGATCGTCGTCGAAGACACCGGCCCCGGCATCCCGGAGGCGGCTTTGGCCAAGGTGTTCAAGCGCTTTTACTCCGAACGGCCGCAGGGCGACTTCGGCAACCATTCCGGCCTTGGTCTTGCGATCTCCAAACAGATCATCGAGGCGCATGGCGGCGTGATCTGGGCCGAGAACATCCGCCCAACCCAGGCTGACATCACCTCGGAGCCGCTGGGCGCACGGTTCGTGGTTGGTCTGCCGGTGTGACACAGCCCATCCTGATGCACGCCTCTTGTGTGGCTGTGTCAGGACGCGGCGTGCTGATCATGGGGCCGTCCGGGTCCGGCAAATCGACCCTGGCCCTGTCATTGATGGCATACGGTGCCGATCTGGTGGCTGATGACCAAAGCGAGCTGCACCTGCACGGCGACCAGCTGTGCGCCCGCTGCCCCCCCGCCCTGCGCGGCATGATCGAGGCCCGCGGCGTCGGCATCCTGACCGCTCCCGCCGAAGACCGGGCCGAAATCACCCTTGCCGTCGATCTTTCGCAACCCGAGCCTGACCGCCTGCCGCCGCAACGCAGGGTCACGCTGTTGGGAAGGTCGGTTGACCTTGTGTTGGGTCAGGGGAATGACCATCTTGCTGCCTCTGTCCTGTGCTACCTCAAGGGCAAGAGACAGGCCTGACCCACACCATGCAAGACGCAACCGACATTCAAGAACATCGACTGATCCTGATCACTGGCCCTTCGGGTGCCGGTCGGTCAACGGCCTTCCATGCGCTGGAGGATCTGGGGTTTGAGGTGATCGACAACCTGCCGCTCAGCCTGATCCCCCGACTGATCGACGGCCCGCCGCTGGGTCGGCCGATCGCGCTTGGCCTCGACGTGCGCAACCGCGATTTCAACTCCACCTCCGTGATTGCCCTGATCGACCGGCTGACCCGCGACCCGGTGGTTTCACTGGACGTGCTGTATCTCGACTGCTCGCCTCAGGTCCTGATCAGTCGCTACAGCCAGACCCGCCGCCGCCATCCGGTGACCGAGGCCGCCACCCCCGCCGAGGGCATCGACCGTGAGTTGGACCTGCTGGCGCCGATCCGCGTCAGGGCCGATCACCTGATCGACACCAGCGACATGTCGCCGCATGAGCTCAAGGCCGAGATCGGTCAGTGGTACGATCCCGGCGAAGACCGCAGGCTGGCGATTTCGGTGCAAAGCTTCAGCTACAAGCGTGGGCTGCCGCGCGGGCTCGACATGGTGTTCGACTGCCGTTTCCTTACGAATCCCTACTGGGTGCCGGCTTTGCGCGACATGGACGGCCGCGATCCCGCCGTCGCGAGCCATATCGAGGCAGATCCGCGTTTTGCCATGTTCTTCCACAGGTTGCAGGATTTGATCCTGCTTTTGCTGCCGGCGCAGCTTGATGAAGGCAAAGCACACCTTGCAATCGGCTTCGGCTGTACCGGAGGGCAACACAGGTCTGTTGCAGTTGCAGAAAAATTGGCCAAAGTGCTTGCAGAAGCGGGTTGGCAGGTGTCAAAACGGCACCGGGAACTGGAACGCAGGGTGGTCCCTTTGGCGACGGACGGTAACGGGGTAGTACGCGTGTGATCGGGATCGTGATTGTCGCTCATGGCGGATTGGCGCGGGAATATATGTCCGCGGTCGAGCATGTGGTTGGCCCGCAACTGGATATGAAAGCCATAGCCATCGAGGATGACTGTGACCGCGGTCGCAAACAGGCCGAAATTTGTGCCGCCGCCAATGCAGTAGACCACGGGGAAGGTGTCGTTGTCGTGACAGACATGTTCGGCGGCTCGCCCTCCAATCTGTCACTCCTGGCCTGTGCCGGTGGACCCGAACGCCGGATCATCTACGGCGCAAATCTGCCGATGCTGATCAAACTGGCGAAATCCCGCAGCCTCGGTGTCAAGGATGCAGTGGCCGCAGCACTCGATGCCGGGCGCAAATATATCAACAGCTTTGATCTCGGCGGGGGCGCATAATCCGCTTATGGCCACACTGATTCTGAACATTATCAACGAAAAGGGCTTGCATGCCCGGGCATCCGCCAAATTCGTTGAGGTGGTCGAGGATTTTGACGCTACGGCACAAGTCACCCGTGACGGCATGTCGGTGTCGGGCGACAGCATCATGGGGCTTTTGATGTTGGCAGCCTCTCGCGGAACCACTATTGAGGTGGAAACCGGCGGGCCTCAGGCAACCGAGCTTGCGGCGGCCCTGACGGCTCTGGTGGCTGACCGCTTTGGCGAAGACCGCTGAAGCCGGTTTGACGAGGAAGGCTGACGCGTGGTGACCGATACGTCAAAGACTGACGGCGTGGCGACCTCTCCCGCTCCGAAACCCGGAGTGGCGCGCAAATATGACATGCGCCGGCTGTCCTATTCCGGCACCTTTACCAACCCGTTCAAGGTGCTGTCGATCCGGGCGATCGAATGGCTTACCGCCAAGGTCAAGCTGCTGAGCATGATTCGCAGCTTTGAACGCGCCGGCGCGCCCGTCGGCGTGGCGTTCTGGTCCAAGGCAGTTCGCCATATGGGCATCCGCCTGGACACCCCGCCGGAAGAGATTGCCCTGATCCCGAAGACCGGCCCTCTGGTTGTGGTGGCGAACCACCCGCATGGCCTGGTCGACGGCATGATCATGGCCGAGATGGTCAGCCGGGTGCGCTCGGATTTCCGCATCCTGACGCGCAGCCTGCTGACCGGCATCCCCGAGATCGAAGAGTTCATGATCCCGGTGCCATTCCCGCATGAACCCAACGCCCGCGAACTTGGTCTGGAAATGCGCAATCTGACCATGGCGCATCTGAAGACCGGCGGCGTGGTGATCCTGTTCCCCGCCGGCAAGGTGGCCTGCTCCGAGACCTGGTTCGGCCCGGCGGTGGAGGCAGAGTGGAACGTGTTCACCCACAAGATGATTCGCGGCTCTGGCGCCACCATCCTGCCGATCCACTTCACCGGCCAGAATTCACGCTACTACCAGATTGCCAACAAACTGGGCGCGACGTTGCGGCAAGGCCTGCTGCTTTATGAGATTCGTCGCGCCCTGTTCAAACCGCAGCGGCCCTATATCGGCACCCCGATCCCGGCCAGCGAGTTGGACAAATGGGACGGCAATCCGCGCGGTTTTCTGGCCTGGCTGCGCGAACATACCCTTGCTTTGGGACCGACGCCCAAATAGCCGCCCCTTCGCCCTGACAGGCGTCTTCGCTCCTTGGTGCCCGGCGAAGACCGCGGTCACGCGCGACAACGCCGCCTCAGATCAACCCCTCCTTGCGGAACAGCGCCTTCAGATCGCTCTCCGGCCGCGCGCCATAGTGGCTGATCACCTCCGCCGCCGCCACACAGCCCATCCGGCCGCAGACCGCCAGCGTCTGCCCCGTGGCGATGCCATAAAGGAACCCCGCCGCAAACAGATCGCCGGCCCCGGTCGCATCAACCGGCACGACGCGCCGCACCGGCACCACGGCCTGCTCATCCCCCCGCATCACGATCACATCATGGCCCGACCGCGTGCAGGCGATCAGCCCTGAGTCCGCAGCCGCCTGCTCCAGCGCCCCGCTCAGGTCGGTCTGATACAGCGAGCACCACTCATGCTCATTGCCGATCACAAAATCCAGATCCTTCACCAGCCGGCGAAAGTCATCGCGGTGGCGTTCGACACAGAACGGGTCCGACAGCGCGATGCCTGCCTTGCCACCGCCAGCGTGGCAAAGCTGCGTTGCCCGCTCGAACGCCTGCTTGCCCTTGGGCTTGTCAAACAGGTAGCCCTCCAGAAAAAGCAATTCCGCCCGCCCGGCCACCTCATCCGCCACATCAGGCACCCCGATTTCCGAAGATATCCCCAGATAGGTGTTCATCGACCGTTCACCGTCCGGCGAGACGAAGATCATCGAACGCGAGGTCGGCAGATCGCCTCCCGGCACCGGCGCATTGACGAAATCGGTGCCGCCTTCCGACATCGACCGGGCATAGAACCGCCCCAGTGCATCGTCATGCACCCGCCCGATGAACCCGGTAGTCAGCCCCAGATTGCCCAACCCCGCCAGCGTGTTCGCCACCGACCCGCCTGGCGCCTGCACCCGGTCCTTCATCGCGCCGTACAGAAGCTCACCGCGTTCCTTTTCGACCAGCTGCATGATGCCCTTCTCGATGCCCATCAACTCCAGAAAGCTGTCATCGGCAGCCGAGAACACGTCCACGATGGCATTGCCGATGCCGACGACCTGATAGGATTTCATGCGGTTTTTTCCTCATAAAGACAGAATTCACGGATCGGGCAAATCCCGCATTTCGGGTTGCGCGCGGTGCAGATGTAGCGGCCATGCAGGATCAGCCAATGGTGGGCATGGCGTTGATACTCGACCGGAACATTGTCCTCAATCGCCCGCTCCACCGCGACTTCATCCTTGCCGGGGGCAATGCCGGTCCGGTTGCCGACCCGGAAGATATGCGTGTCGACGGCCTGCGCCGGGTGATGAAACCACATGTTCAACACCACATTGGCGGTCTTGCGCCCGACCCCCGGCAGCGATTGCAGCGCAGCCCGGCTAGAGGGAACCTGCCCGCCATAGACCTCGATCAGCCGCTGGCACAGCTTGATCACATTCCTCGCCTTGTTGCGAAACAGGCCAATGGTCTTGATATGCTCGGTCAGCCCCGCTTCACCCAACGCCAGCATCTTCTCTGGCGTATCGGCCTGCTCGAACAGCGCCCGCGTCGCCTTGTTTACCCCGGCATCGGTCGCCTGCGCCGACAGCGCCACCGCGACCAGCAGGGTAAACGCGTTCACGTGCTGCAATTCGCCCTTCGGCTCTGCTTCCAGGTCGTGGAACCGGGCAAAGATCGCGGACATCGTGGCGTAGTCGAGTTGCGGGGTCATTCTCGCCCTATGCCCGACCGTTGTGCGCCAAACAAGCAAAAGCCGCAGGAATCGGGTCGCAACGCCTGCCCATGATGCCTAATCTGGCTGCAAGGAGACCGCCATGACCAACCTCACGCCAGCCGAACCCTACCACTACGCCGTCATCGCCCGTGCCCTGACCCTGATTGACGCCGAGGGGCCCGCCCTGACGCTCGACGGTCTGGCCGCCAGGATGAACATGTCGCCGGGGCATTTTCAGCGATTGTTCTCGCAATGGGTTGGCGTCTCGCCAAAGCGCTATCAGCAATACCTGACGCTTGACCACGCCCGCCGTCTGCTTGCCGACCGTTTCACCGTGCTGGACACCGCGCTCAACACCGGCCTGTCGGGCGGCGGGCGGCTGCACGACCTGTTCCTGACCTGGGAAGCGATGAGCCCTGGCGACTATGCCAAGGGCGGCGCAGGCCTCACCATCTACTGGGGCTGGTTTGACAGCCCGTTCGGCCCCGCCCTGGTGATGGGCACCAACAAGGGCATCTGCGGCATGGGCTTCGCCGCCGAGATGGGCGAAGCCGCCGCAATGCAGGACCTGCTCGGCCGCTGGCCCCACGCGACCTTCACCGAAGATCCGACACATCTGCGGCCATGGGTGCTGGCCGCCTTTGGCGAGAAGGCCGAGGCGCCGCTGTATCTGATCGGCGCGCCATTCCAGATCAAGGTATGGGAGGCCCTGCTGCGCATCCCCTCGGGCCATGTAACCACCTATTCCGAGATCGCCCGCGCCATCGGCCATCCCACCGCCATCCGGGCCGTAGGCTCTGCGGTGGGTCGCAACCCGATCAGCCTGTTCATCCCCTGCCACCGCGCGCTGCGCAAATCCGGCGGATTGGGCGGCTATCACTGGGGCCTGCCGGTCAAGCGCGCCATATTGGCCTGGGAGGCCGCACGTGAGGATGCGGCCTGACCAAATTCATGCGCGGAAAACCGCTTTTCTTTCGGCGAAGCCCTGCTGAACCGTGGAACCAAGCTATATACTGCCCGGAGGCCTAACGTGGCCGTAGCAAATTCGAGGCAGATACCATGATCCTGAGAACCCCTATTGTCCTGTCGCTGGCTGGCGCGATGGCACTTTCCGCTTGCGCTGACCAACCGACCCGCATCGACGATCCGAACTACCGCGCGCAAAATGGTGCGATGGCTGGCGCGGTTCTGGGCGGCATCCTCGGCTCATCGCAAGGCGGCAGCCATGAGGCGCGTCTGCGCTCTACCCTGGTCGGGGCGGCAATTGGCGCGGCTGCTGGTGGCGCGATCGGGGCGACGATGGACAAGCAGGCGGCAGATCTGCGCAGCCGCATCGGCAACCCGAACGTGACTGTCACCAATATGGGCAAATATCTGGTCGTCAACCTGCCCGACGATGTGACCTTCGCCACCGACAGCGCCACCGTCCGCTCTGACCTCGCCTCCGAACTGCGCTCGATTGCGGCCAATCTGGTCAGCTATCCCAACAGCACGATCCGGGTGCTTGGCCATACCGACAACGTTGGTGCCGCCGCGTACAACGCCGACCTGTCACAACGCCGCGCCGTTGCCGTGCGCGACATTCTGGCTGGCGCCGGGGTGCCGTCAACGCGCTTGTCGGCAGTTGGCATGGGCGAGGGCAGCCCGATTGCCTCCAACCTGACCGCTGCTGGCCGGGCGCAGAACCGCCGGGTCGAAATCATCATCACGCCGAAGAACTGATCTTCATGCCAGAACTGAAAAGGCCCGGACAATCGTCCGGGCCTTTTGCATTCCATTGCTTGGGTTCAGGTCAGTGCAGTTTGGCTGCAACTTCGCTGATGGCTGCATCAATCGACGCCGCAGCCGCGTCGGCCGTCATTTGCCGGGCCAGCACGTCGCTGGCAACGGCGACCGAAACCGTAATCGCCTGGTCGCGGATCGCACGCTCTGCCGCCTTGACCGCCTGGTCGATCTGGTCGCCTGCAGCCGCCAGGCGCCGAGCGATCGAGGTTTGCAGATCCAGCTTGGCCTGCGCCGCAGCAGCCTCGGCCTCATGGCGAGCGGTGCTGATGATCCGGTCGGACTGGTCGCGCACGTCCTTCATCTTCTGATCATAAGACGCCACCAGCGCCTTGGCTTCTTCCCGCAGCAACCTGGCTTCATCCAGCTCGTTGCGGATCAGTGTGGCGCGGTCGTCCAGCATCCGGCCCAGTATCTTCGGCACGCCCAGATAGATGACCAGACCAACGAAAACCAGGAACGACACCGTCACCACGAATTCGGCATTGTGCAGGCTGAAGAACGGCTCGGCACCCTCGGCAAAGGCCGGGGTCGCGGTCAACGCCAACAGGGTCACTAATAAGCGGTTCATCTTCATCACCCTTTCAGCTGCGCTGACAGTGCCGCGGCAATCGCCTTGGCATCCGCCTTGCCGCCCATTGCCGCGACCAGCTCCGCCGCCGTCGATTTGGCAACCTCGGCCACCGCGTCCACCGCTCCGGCCTTGATCTCGGCGATGGATTTTTCGCTTTCCGCCGCCTTGGCCGCGATCTGGGCATCTGCCGCCGCAATCGCAGTGTTTAGCTCGGTCTGGATTTCCGCCTTGGTCGCCGCGATGATCTGATTGGCCTCACCGCGCGCTTGGGTCAGCGCCGCCTGATAGGCCTTTTCGGCGTCAACCGCCTGCTGCTTCAACTCTTGCGCCGCCGCCAGATCACTGGCAATCGCGCCTTTGCGCTCGGCCAGAATGCCCGCGATCCGTGGCAGGGCCACGCGTGACAGGACGAAATAGATCACGACAAGTGCGACCACCAGCCAGAAGATCTGGTTGGGGAAGGTCGCAAAGTCCAGCTGCGGCATGGTGCCAGAGCCTGCGGCTTCGGTTGTGGGTGATGTGGCCATGATGTCCCTCCGGCGACCCTTGCAGTATGGACGGAAAGCCCGTGGGCTTCCCGTCGGTCACGACAGCGGGGTCTAGCCTTTCAGAACGAACATCAGCAGCAACGCCACCAGGAACGAGAAGATGCCGAAGGCTTCGGCGAACGCGATGCCGATGAACAGCATGGGGGTCTGGCCCGGTGCGGCCGAGGGGTTGCGCAGCGCGCCGGCAAGGAAGTTGCCAGCCACGTTGCCCACGCCGATTGCCGAGCAGCCCATGCCGATACAAGCCAGACCAGCACCGATATAGGCACCCATTGTTACGATATTGCCTTCCATGTCACTTCTCCTTGGACTGGTATTTGTTGGAACCGACCGCGTTCTTGCTGGTCAGTGCGAGGGGTGGAGCGCGTCGCGCAGATAGACGCAGGCCAGAATGGTGAAAACATAGGCCTGAATGCCGCAGACCAGCAGTTCAAACCCGAACATCGCCACGATCCCCACCACTGACAGCGGGGCGATCAGGGCATAGAACCCGAAGGTGGCAAACACGTTGACCACGGTGTGACCCGCCATCATGTTGCCGGCGAGACGAATGGAATGGCTCATCGGGCGCACGAAATACGACATCACCTCGATCACCGCCAGAACCGGGCGCAGCGCCAACGGCGCCGATGACACCCAGAACAGACCGAGGAACTTGGCACCGTTCAACACGAACCCGACAATCGTGACGGTCAGAAACACGGCCACGGCCATGACCGCCGTCACGGCGACATGCGACGTGGTGGTCAGCGCGCCCGGGATCATCCCCATGTAGTTGGAAATCAGGATGAACACGAACAGCGTCATGATATAGGGGAAGAATTTCGCGCCATCATGGCCCGCGACATCCACCACCATGTCATGCACAAAGGTGTAGATCATTTCGGCGACCGACTGGGTGCGGCCCGGCACCACGGCGCGGCGGCTGGTGCCCAGCACGAACAGCGCGATCGCCGCAATTGTGGCCACCGCCATCCACAGGGTCGCGTTGCTCAGCGTGTACCAATGCAAAGTATCGCCGCCAAACAGCGGATGAATGCCGAACTGGTGCATCGGCTCGAATGTCGGACCGTCTGTTGCTTCACCCGCCACGTCTATCCCCTTCGTCCCCGGCCTTGCTGGCCGCTTGTCCCGTCAACTGCTTTGCGGTGCCCATCATCGTCCGGATGCCCGCCGCAAAGCCAAACAGCGCAAAGATCACCAGGAAGATCGGCATGGTCCCGAACAGGGTATCCAGCCCGTAACCAATCGCCAGCCCGAGGAGCATCCCCGTCACCAGCTCGATCACCATCCTCCAGGCCAATTCGCCCTGCGAGAAACTCGTCCCCGTCTTGGGTTGTGGTTCGGCGGGCTTTTCCGTGGCCTTGGCCAGCCGCTCTTCCAAAGAACGCAGCCGCGCCAGGTCAGGATCGTCGCCCATCAAACGTCCCCAAGTCAGTTGCCCGCTTCTACGAATTGCCCCTCTCCGAGTCAAGTCGCGATGTCAGGCGCTAAGTCCCTGTTATAAAATCACTTCGCCCGCGTGGCACTGCTTCCGAACACCCCATGCATATTCAACCCGCCGGTTGACCATTGGCCCTTGCCGGCCGATAATGCGCCATGCCCGCAGCGCTCGACACCGTGTTCTCCGCCCTCGCCGACCCGACCCGCCGGGCGATCCTGGCAATGCTGCTGGAGGACGACATGGCCGTCACCGATGTCGCCGCGCCGTTCCAGATGTCGCTCGCCGCCATTTCCAAGCATCTGACGACCCTGGCCGAGGCCGGTCTGATCAGCCAGGAAAAGCGCGGCCGCATCAACTGGTGCAAACTGGAGCCCGACGCGATGCGCGCCGCCTCGGTCTGGATGCAGGGTTTCGGCCAGTTCGAACCCATCGACCTCGACGCCTTCGAACGCTTCCTCGCGTCAGAACTCCCGGAAACGGACTGACCGCTACATATTGGCCCAAATATCCGCTTGGGTCCGGGGGCAGATGGCCCCCGGTCTAGCTGCCAAACCACCCCTTGTACTGCTCCCGCAGCACATTCTTCTGCACCTTGCCCATCGTATTGCGCGGCAGTTCAGCCACCACCACCGCCGCCTTGGGCTGCTTGAACCGTGCCAGTTCCCCCGCCACTGCTGCCAGTGCCGCCTCGGGCGTCCCCTCACCCCGCGCCACCAGCACTGCAAACACCGCCTCGCCAAAGTCGGGATGTGGCAGGCCGATCACCGCGCTTTCGACAACCCAGTCGACGGCGTCCAGCAGCAACTCGACTTCCTTGGGATAGACGTTGTAGCCGCCGGTGATGATCAGGTCCTTGGCCCGCCCGACGATCTGCACATAGCCATCGGGATCCATCTGCCCCAGATCGCCGGTGATGAACCAGCCATCGGCCCGCAACTCCTCTGCCGTCTTTTCCGGCATCTGCCAATAGCCGGCAAAGACATTGGGCCCGCGCACCTCGATCACGCCGACGTCGCCCTGCGCGACCTCGACCGCGTCCGCCATGATCCGCAATTCCACCCCCGGCAGCGGAAACCCCACCGTCCCCGCCCGCCGCTCGCCATCATAGGGGTTGGAGGTGTTCATGTTGGTCTCTGTCATGCCATAGCGTTCCAGGATCCGGTGCCCGGTCCGCGCCTTGAACACGACATGGGTCTCGGCCAGCAGCGGGGCTGACCCCGACACGAACAACCGCATGTGCCCGACCAGCCCTTGGTCAAACCGTGGGTCGCCGAGCAGCCGGGTGTAAAACGTCGGCACCCCCATCATCACGCTGGCCTCAGGCAGCCAGTGCAGCACCGTCTCGACCTCGAACCCCGGCAAGAAGATCATCGCCGCGCCGCTCAGCAGCGCGACATTCGACGCGACGAACAGGCCATGGGTGTGGAAGATCGGCAGCGCATGCAGCAGGACGTCGGCGTCGGTGAACCGCCACAAATCCGCCAGCACCTCGGCATTTGACAGCAGGTTGCCATGGGTCAGCATTGCCCCCTTGGACCGCCCCGTGGTGCCCGAGGTATAAAGGATCGCCGCCAGATCGCCTGACCCGCAAGGCTCCGGCGTGAAATGCGCGGGTTCGCCGGCCATCGCATCGGCAAAACTGCCGGTTCCGGACCCGTCCAGCGTCAAGAGTTGCGCGCCATTGGCTTCAGCCACCCCACCCAAAGCCGACGCCTTGGCCGGATCGCACAGAAACAGCCGCGGCGTGGCGTTGCCGAGGAAATGGCCGATCTCCGCTGCCGTGTAAGCGGTGTTCAGCGGCAGAAACACCGCGCCCACCGCCACTGTCGCTGCATACAGGGCCAAAGCCTCCGCAGATTTGGCCACCTGCACCGCGACCCGGTCACCTTTCAACACCCCAAAGCCGTGCAAGGCATTGGCGGCCCGCGCCAGCATCGCGTGAAACTGGCGTCCGGTGATCTCGGATCCATCCGGCTGGATCAGCAACCGGCCCTCGCGCTCCGCCAAAGCGGCAAACAGGCTATCGTACAGAAGATTAGACATTTTCTCCTCGCAACACTCTGCTTCTCACACCATCTTTTCGACCCAGACTTCCGGCACCCCGCCGCGCCATGCCATCATTGTTAACAAATCGGAAACCAATTGTTTCCAATTTGATCGAACCATTCCCACATCAGCCCCGCAGCCGCCACTTTCCTGCCGCCCTTGATCGCCAGTCTGTGTTCAAGGAAGCGTGAATGGAGACTTGGATGAAAATCGCACATAGCCTGTTGGCACGGTTGGGGCTGTTCGCCCATAAGTCCGAAGGTCCGGATGCGTTCGATCTGCGCCTGCAACGCATTGGTACCCGCGAGCGTCGGCGTCAGGTCCAGCGCGTCCTGTTCAGATCGCAACCTCTACTGCAGGCAGCCTGAGCTCGGTCATCAGATCGCGGACTTCTTGCCGGGCCGCCACGTTGGATATGTTCAGCGTATCGACCCCGGTGTCCTTCAGGTCCATCACGGTCAACCCACGCGGAAACAGTTCGCGGAAAATGACCCGTTCGGAAAAGCCGGGCGCCACCCGGAACCCGATCCGCTTTGACAGATCATCCAGAGCCGCGCCAACCTTGCGCTTGTTGTGCATCTGTTGCGCGCCCATCCGGTTGCGCAGCACGATCCAGTCGATCGGCCTCAACCCGGCCTGCGCCCTGAGCTGCCGTGCGTTCCACACCATCTCGGAATAGATCGACGGCCCTTTGACCTTGCTGGTTTCCGGATCGACCCGTGCCAGCAGGTCAAAGTCGATGAAACTGTCGTTCAGCGGCGTGATCAGGGTGTCGGCCAGCGAATGGGCGACCTGCGACAGCCTTGTATGACTGCCGGGGCAGTCGATGATGATGAAATCCGACACCGGCTCCAGCGCGGCCACGGCGTCTGACAGCCGGTGGTCATAGGCGTTCTCGCCCGGCGCCAGCTGAGCTGATGCGACATCCGGCAGATCGTGATAATCCGGCGTCGGCAGGCTAAGCCCGGTGCGTGCCAGATAATTCCGCCGGTTTTCAATGTAACGTGCAAAACTCTTTTGCCGCAGATCCAGATCCAGCGCGCCAATCCGATAGCCCATCCGCGCAAGCGCTATAGCCACATGCATCGAGGTGGTGGTTTTCCCCGAGCCGCCCTTTTCGTTTCCAACAACGATGATATGCGCCATGACCGTCCCCTGAAGGCTTTTGGTTTGCTATACGGTCATGGGGCCACCGAGGGAAGCAGGAACCCGCCGATTGTGGCGCAAGGCTTCAGGACGTGGCGTTTTCGCAGCGCAGTTGCTGATCCTCGCAGCGCACTTGCGGCCAATCGGGGCGGCGCCAGCAATATCCCGGTGGGTTTTCCGTCAATTGCAGCACCCAGAACCGCCCGCCTTCGGGATCAGGCCGGAAATCGCCTTCCTCGCGCAGGGTCATGGTCAGGTCGTCGAAATCCTCGACATCGTAGCGTTCAAAGTTGCGCGTCTTTCCCGGCGGGCCATCCTTCGGCCGCTCCCAGGTCAGCAAGGCATGTGGCGGACTGGTCATGAAATCCAGTTGATGCGGATTGGCCGCGCAAGAGGTGTTGGGGTCGCTGGCGCTGCCATATTGCCCGCGCGCCGTGTCGAACACCTGCTGGGCCAGGGCAGGACCAGTCATCACGCACAGGGAAAGGACAAGCATCACACGCATGGGCCAACCTTGCCCCGATCCGCGCCGCCAGACATCTCACAAAGCCGTGAGACCCGGGTCAGCTGTTGCCTTCTGACGGGCAGCGCACAAGTTGCAGGCAACTGTCGTCCGGCCAATCGATCCGGTGCCAGCAATAACCTTCCGGCTGATCGGTCGCCCGCATGATCCACAGCACCTTGTCACCCTCGGGCGTCAACCGGGTTTCATGGTCGCGGACCATCGTGATGCTGCCAGCGTCCGCCCACAGCACGGTAGAGCCATAGGCGGTGATCATCGCCCCGGTATAGCTCGGCACCGGGTGGCCCCAGGAAAACACCGCGCGGTTGTGGTCGTCGGTAAACCGCGAATAGACCGGGTTCACGCTGCAGGCCTCTTCGGGCACCTCAGGGTCACCAAACAGCACGCTCAGCCGGGCATAAATGTCGGCCTCTGCCACTTGCGGCAGGATCATCAGCACAAATGCGACCAGACGAAACATGGGGCCTCCAAATGGAAAAGGGCGCAGCCGAAGCCGCGCCCCTTGATCCTAGCTGCGGTTGGATCAGAAACCCAGTCCCGCGTATTTGTTCTTGAACTTGGAAACCCGGCCGCCGGTGTCCAGCAGTTTGGCATTGCCGCCCGTCCAGGCCGGATGCGCCAGCGGGTCGATGTCCAGCGACATCTGGTCGCCCTCTTTGCCCCAGGTGGTCTTGGTGGTGAACAAGGTGCCATCGGTCATCTTGACCGTGATGCTGTGGTATTCCGGGTGAATGCCCTTTTTCATGATCCCGCTCCCTATTCCGACTTGGGTTTGTAATTGGTGTCTTCGACGATCCGTGCCGACTTGCCGCGACGGTCGCGCAGATAGTACAGCTTGGCGCGACGCACGCGGCCACGACGGACCACTTCGATGCTGTCGATATTGGTGGAATAGAGGGGGAACACCCGCTCCACACCCTCGCCGAACGAGATCTTGCGCACGGTGAACGAGGCGCTGATGGTAGCCCCGCCCTTGCGGCCGATCACGACGCCCTCATAGGCCTGCACGCGCGACCGGGTGCCTTCGGTGACCTTGTAGCCGACTTTCACGGTATCACCGGCCTTGAAGTCCGGGATGGTCTTGTTGAGCGCCGCGATCTGTTCGGCCTCAAGAATTGCGATCAGGTTCATGCCTGGTCCTTTCGATGCACGGGTTTTCCCCGCAGTGATGCCGCCACATAGCTCCTGGTCTTCAACCGGGTCCACCGTAGTGCCCGCCAGAGGTATGGCCTGCTTCTTGATGCCGCTCTCTTGCACCACACCTGCCGAAGACAACAGACGCATAGGCCAAAAGGAATCGGGTCCGACGGGCAATTGCCCCAGACTGGGCGCGTATAGGCGCAAGGCTTGGGCCGGTCAAGATACGGCGATGCCGGATCGCTGTCATGCCGAACGCCGCGTCACCGGCGGTTCTTGTAGGCCCGCCACAGATCCGGCCGCCGCGCGGCGGTGATTGCCTCGGACTGCGCCCGTCGCCATTTCTCGATTTCCCCATGATTGCCCGACTGCAGCACGGCGGGAATCTCCATCCCCTCCCACACGGAGGGCCTGGTGAATTGCGGGAACTCCAACAGTCCGTCCGAGAAGCTTTCCTCCTCCGCCGACGCCTGATTGCCCAGCACCCCCGGCAGCAGCCTGACCGTGGCGTCCAGCACCGCCTGCGCCGCAATTTCGCCGCCGGTCAGCACGAAATCCCCCAGGCTGACCTCTTCGATCTGGCGGTGATCCAAGAGCCGCTGATCCACCCCCTCGAACCGGCCACACAGCAGGGTGATCCCGCGCCCCTGGGACCAGCGCCGCGCCGTGGCCTGATCGAACGGCTTGCCGCGCGGCGACAGATAGACCACCGGCCAGTCCGCCCCGACCGAGGCCACCTCCAGCGCCGCGTCCAGCACATCGGCGCGCAGCACCATCCCTGCCCCGCCCCCCGCCGGGGTGTCGTCAACATTGCGGTGCTTGCCGATGCCGAACCGCCGCAGGTCGATCGGCTGCAACTGCCAAAGCCCCAGATCCAGCGCCTTGCCGGTCAGGCTCAGCCCCAGCGTGCCCGGAAACTCATCGGGAAACAGCGTGACCACCCGCGCAGTCCACGCGCCCTTGACCTGCACATCGTCCATCAGGTCACGCGGCTTGACGCTGGCCTGCATGCTCAGCCGGCCATGGGATTTCAGCTTGGGGATTTCATCGCTCATCGCCGCTCTTTACCGCAGACACGCGCCGGGGGAAACCGCCTACCCGAGGCCCGTCGCTCAGGCCTGCGCCACCTGCGACCCGTCGCCCTGCTCCAGAATTCCGATCAGCCGCTGCAACGCCTTGCTGGCCGCCGGATCGTCGACCTCTTGCGCCGCCCGCTGCAGCGCACCAACCGACGGGCAGTCGAGCGCAAGGTCCTGCTCCTCGCCCAGCGCGACGACACAGCGCCGCGCGAACAGGCCGATCAGGTCGGCATCGCGCCCCGCCGCCGCAAACGCCTCGACCGGATAGGCCGAACCGTCCAGCACAGTGACGACCTCGGGGTCGGTCGCATGGACGATCAGCGCCTTGATCCCGGCCCGCGGTGCCCGTCCTGCCGACACAGCGTCCGTCAGCACCTTGCGCAGGATTGCCGGTTCGACATGCTGGCCAATCGCCGAAAGATGCTGCTGCACCTCGGCCTCAGGCACATCCTCGGGCAGCGCGAACACCTGCGCCAGCATTTCGATCGCCAAAGCCTCCGAGTCCGCCTTCTGCAATGCCACATCCTGCAGGATCGGGTCAAACCCGACATTCGCCGCCGCCACATGCGGGTTCCAGATCAGCCGCGAGACCGGCACCGACAGAAATGACAGCGCGGCAGGCAGATAGACCGGCAAGACCGGCTGAACCGCCATCACGCCGCCGATCCCGCGCCCGACCGCGAACAACACCACGACCAGCAGGATCTGCGTCGCAGCCAGAGCCGCCATTGCCACCAAAGCCTCTGTCGCCATGAGGTCGCGCAGCGATGCCGGCCACAAATGCGGTCGCACGATCACACTCCACAGCAGGAGGATCACGACAAAAACCGGCACCATGGCCCAGCCCTGGCCGATCAACCCTGCCAGCAATGGCCCGAAATACAAAACCGCCGTCGCCAAACGCAACAGCCGCAAGCGATTGTGCATCACGCCTCCTAGCCACGATTGGCGGTAGATTGACGTCTTGTTAACTTCTAGTCCAGCCCTTCCGGCAGATCGACCACCACGCGGCGCGCGGTCAGGTCCACAGTTGGCACATTTGCCATGGTGAAGGGCAAAAGCAACGCTTGCTTGCGGCCCGGTGCGTTGATTTCCAAAAGATCACCGGCGCCATGGTTGTGCACCGCACTGACCGTACCGACCAGCACGCCGCCGGTATCGCGCACTTCCAGCCCGATCAGATCGGAGTGGTAGAACTCATCATCGGGCAGATTGGGCAGCCGTGCGCGGTCGACATAAAGGCCGACACCTTTAAGCGCGTCAGCCTGCTCCTTGGTCGCCACGCCAGACAACCGCGCGCCCAGACCACCTGCCACCGGGCGGGTCAAAGTGACCTTGTACGAAGTCTGGCCATCCTCGGTATAAAGCGGCCCGTAACGCGCCAGGGCCTCCGGCTCGGTGCAAAAGCTCTTCAACCGCACTTCGCCCGACACGCCGAATGACCCGGCAATGGCACCGACACAGATGCGGTCCGTCATCAGCGTCTCTCCACTTTCAATTCGGGTTCCCGACTTTCCCAGCCAGCCCGCTCCAGGTCCGGTACAGTGTCGGAGGTTTCGGGCCAGCCGACGCACAGATAGCCGATGAAGGTCCAGCTGTCGGGCACCACAAGGTCCAGCGACAGCTGCATCGGGTCGAGGATGGACACCCAGCCCAACCCCAGTCCAACCGCCCGGGCTGCCAGCCAGAACAACGTGATGGCCCCGACAACCGAATAGGCCCGGGTTTCCGGCATGGTGGCCGCCCCCAGACCCGATCCCTTGGCTGTCGCGCCATCGCAATAGACTGCCAGTTGCACTGGCGCCTCCTGCATGCCCGTCAGTTTCAGCCCGGCATAAAGCCGGGCCTTGTCTCCGGCATAGCCGGCCAGCGCAGCGGCATTGGCCGCCTCGAAATTCTTCAGCGCCGCGGCACGGGCCTCCGGGCTCTCAACCCGGATCACCCGCCACGGTTCTGACAGCCCGACCGATGGGGCCAGGGCAAACGCGGCAAGGCAACGGTCCAGAACCGCCGCCTCGACCGCGTCGCGCCGAAACCGGCGCACATCGCGCCGCCACAGCATCAGGTCGCGCAATTCCGCCTGAAACCCGGCGGTATAGCTGCCTTGCATGACCCGAACTTACTCGGTCGCAGCCGCTTCGACCGGAGCCGCCTCAGCCGGGGCAGCCGCACGCTCGGCGCGTTTCTTGGCGCGTTCGGCCATGGTCTTGCCAGGGATTGCCGATTTCGGGTTGCTGCGCACCTTCTTCTCCAGCACGCCAGCCGATTCCAGCATCCGCGCCACACGGTCGGTCGGCTGCGCGCCTTGGCCCAGCCAATGCTTGATGCGGTCAAGGTCCATCTTCACGCGACCTTCGTTGTCCTTGGCCAGCATCGGGTCATAGGTGCCCAGCTTTTCGAGGAAGCGGCCGTCGCGCGGGTTGCGGCTGTCGGTGGCCACGATCGCATAATGCGGGCGCTTCTTGGACCCACCACGGGCCAGACGGATTTTCATGGACATTGGGGTAGTCTCCTTTGGTAGGGTACGCAATCATTGCGCACCTATGGGTTATTTCTGTAGTTTCTCGTGATGCCTGATGACTTCTGAGATGATGAAGTTCAGGAATTTCTTGGCAAATTCGGGGTCGAGGTCAGCATCCTGCGACAGGCTTTCCAGCCGGGCGATCTGTCGCGCTTCCCGCGCCGGGTCCGAAGGCGGCAGGTCATGTTCAGCCTTCAGCCGCCCCACTGCCTGGGTATGCTTGAAGCGTTCGGCCAGAGTATATACCAGAATGGCGTCGAGCCGGTCGATGCTTTGACGGTGGTCTTTCAGCAGGTCCGCGGCGCGGGTCGTGGCATCTGGCATGACAGCTCCATTGGCATGATGGCGGTAAATCTTCTCGGGCGGGGGGGAGGGCGACTTCGCCCATGGGTCCACCACCGCCCCCATCCGTTCGCACAACCGGTGCGAGCGGTGGTTGTCGACATCGGTGTAGCTGACGGCGGTCTTGTACGGCGTTGTGGCAAAGAACCAGTCCCGTGCCGCACAGGCCGCCTCATAGGCGATCCCCTGTCCCTCAAGGCTGGCATCCCACAGGCTCCAGCCCAGTTCGGGCTCCGGGTGACTGTCGGGAAAGAACGGTCCGATCGCGCCCACGGCCCGATCCGACCCCTTCAGCGTGACCACGAACAGGCCAAAGCCATGCTTGTCCCATTGCCGGATCAGGTCGTCAAACTCCGCCCGATGCTCGGCCTCGGTCCACGGCCCGCCCATCAGATGACTACGCTCTGACGCCCAGAACGCCGCCCCTGCCGCAACATCGCGCTCGGCAGGCTGGCGCAGCACCAGCCGCTCCGTGGTCAATACGACGTTCATGCCGCACCTGCCGCATGGCGGTAAACCAGACAGCCGCCGTCATAATCCGGCGCCGTCGCATCGGGGTCAAGCCGTGCGCCCAGCCGCTCTGCCAGCCGCACCGACCGGTCATTGCCCGGCACGATATAGCTGACCGCCGTTGTCCAGCCGAGGTCGGAAAACGCGTGGTCCCGCGCCACCTGCGCGGCCTCAAACGCCAGTCCCAGCCCCTCATGTGCGGACGACCACAGGGTCCAGGTCAGTTCCGGTTCCGGATGCCCATCCGGAAAGAACGGCCCGACATGACCAATCGGCCGGCCCGACGCCCGCTCGACCATCACGAACCGTCCAAAGCCAAACGCCGCCCAATGGGCGAAAAACCCGTCAAAATGTTCGCGTGCCACCGCTACGTCAGGCGCGCCGACGAGGGTAGACCGATCGGACAGCCGGTAGTCCAGATAGTCCGGCCAATCGGCCTCCAAGGGTCGGCGCAGGGTCAGGCGCGGGGTGGACAAAGTCATGCCACCCTCCCAAACCGATAGACCGCGCAGGCCATCCCGTCCGGCGTCGCCGCCCCGGCATCTCGCCGCCCGCCCAACCGCTCTGCGAGCCGGATCGAGGCTGCATTGGCCGGGTCGATATAGCTGACCACCGAGACC
>JBDTQR010000065.1:0-21740 GCA_039932095.1 bacterium
AAGTTTCAATTGCATGCGATTGCCGATCAACACCGGAAAGACTGGAAAGCTCAGGACGGCCCGGGTTCGTTCAATGTCATAGCGCAGGTCGGCCACGATTTCGGTGACCAGGGCATCAAGGTAGACCGGCTCATGTTCGGGATGGGTTTCGATGCAGCGCGAATACGACAGCACGTCATCGACCAGCCGCCGCATCCGATTGGCGGTTTGTTGCGCCAGTTCCAGCAGTTCGACCGCATCGCCGTCCAGAAGATGTTCGTAGCCCAACCGCAATTCATCGATCAGCATGGTGATCGTATTGCTGGGCGATTTCAGGTCGTGTGAAATCGCATAGGTGAATTCGGCCTGTTCGCGGTTGGTCTGGCGCAGTTGATCGAGCGTCGCTAGCAGATGGGCGGCCTTTTCGCCAAGCTCCCGGGTTCGTGCGACCACTTTGGCGTCCAGACTGTCACGCTCGAATGCGAGTTCCATGGTCGCGGCGCGCAATTGCTGCTCGGCCCGCCGCCGCTCGGAAATCTCTGTCGTCAACAGCGGCACTGTCTTCTTGTAACCTTGCAGAGCCATGTCATAGACCGACAGAAACTCCACCATGAAATTCATCGGTCGGTCGCAGCCGCCCTGATCGGGGGCTGGGTTCGGCGGCAAGGCGCGCAGGGCGTCGGCGTGAAAGACCGCCAGATCGGAAACCGGCAGATCAACGGCCAACGCCCGGCGCGCCAGGGTGAACGCTGCCATAAGCGCCTCTTCGGTTCCGTCCTGCAGATAGGTCATAAGGGCAGACTGATAGGCGGCGGCCATATCGTCCTGGTTCAGCGCGGCGACGCTGTCGGCGGTAAAGACCCGGGTGGCGAGTTCGATCATGACGATGGGGTCACATCGAAGGTCAGAACCAGGCTGTCATCAGCCGGTCGGCGAAATGTTTGCAGTGTGCGTTCGGCAATTTGTGAGGCGTCGCCGCTCATGTCGGTCACGTGGACGTAGTCGCGACGCAGCCCGTCGGTCGACAGGATGACCAGATCGCCTGCGGCGAGGGGGTGAGACTGCGCATGGATGCCCTGAAATGAGATGCCGATGGTGCCGGGGCGTTGCAGCATTCCAGCCTGTCTGACCCGGTGACGGCAGTCGCCGCGCAACAAGAGGCCGTGAATGTCTCCGACGGCCGCCCAGGTCATCATGGCGGTTTCCGGTTCGACCCCGACCAGGCCAAGCGCAGCGCCGCGGCCGCCTTGAAGCCGCAGATGGCAGCGCTGAAAATCAGCCTCAAGCCCTTGATTGTGCGGCGAGTCCAGTTCGGTCAGGCAATCTTGCGTGGCTTCGGCGGCGGACCAGCCGCTGCCCGTGCCATCTGCCACCGCGAACAAGACCTGATCGCTGCGACGCTGGATGACATAGCCGTCGCCACTGGGTTGATCGGGGTGCTTCTTCGCTTCCGCCACCGTCCAGTTGATCGTCAAACCGCAAACTTCCAGCCGGATCTGCCCGTTGGACATTATGGTTTCCATTTGATGAATGTCACAGTCAGCCCGCGGCCCGGAATGGATTCAATGTCGAATTCATCGACCAGCCGCCTTGTGCCGGGCAGGCCGAGGCCGAGGCTGTTGCCGGTCGAATAGCCGTCGGTCATCGCAAGGTCGATGTCGGCGATGCCCGGCCCCTGATCTGACGCCACGACCTGCAGGCCAAACCTGCGGCCGCGGTTGACTTCGGTGATTTCAATGTGACCCGACTTGGCATAGTGGACGATGTTGCGCGCAAGTTCAGAGATCGCGGTGGCGATCAACGCCTGATCGACCCGGGAAAACCCCAATTCACCGGCCCGTTTGCGCGCCATCTGCCGGGCGACGACCACGTCGCCATCGGCCAGAATGCGGCACGACGTCATCGGTTCTGCCTGCGTGTCCGTCACAGCCGGACCCCGTGGCCAAGAATTTCAAGACCGGCATCGAGGTCGAGGGCGGTTTCAACCAGGCCCATTGACAGACCCAGCAAGACCATCGACAGCGCCATCTCGGGCTGGATACCGACGATGACCGTCCGGGCCCCGCGCAGCCGGATTGCGCCGGCGATGTCGGACAGCATGCGGGAGCCAAAGCTGTCGAGAACGTCAAGCGCGCTGACATATATGATCGCGCCGCTGGCCCCGGTATTGACGACGTCGGACAGAAGGCGGGCTTGCAGGTCTCGCATTTCCTGATCAGACACTGCATCTTTTACCGAGGCGATCAGGGTCTGGCCCTGGCGCAAAATTGGTACGCGCCTGTTCATGTCAACCCCTTTGCAACATCGCCTCAGCTTCAGCGATTCCACTTTGCAGATCGCCCGCCGTGTTCAACGCGCCAAACGACACGCCAAGCCGGACCAGCGATTGCGCCACTTCGACCGACACGCCGGTAAGGACTGACTTGGCCCCCATCAACCGGGCCGCTTGCATCGTCTGGATCAAGTGGATGGAAACTGAGTTGTCCACCCCGGCGACACCGGTGATATCGAGAACCACGGCCCTGGCGCGGTGGTGGCGTATGCCTTCCAGAAGGGCAATGGTCAGCATGCGCGCCCGCGATTCGTTGAGGGCGCCGACCACTGGAATCAGAATAAGACCGTCTTTCAGCTTCAAGACCGGGGTGGGAAGTTCGCTTATCTCGTGCTGTTGCAATTCGATGGTGTGCTCCCGCGCCTCGACATAGGTTTCCAGCGCCAACGCCATGTCGAAATGCGCAATCTTCTGCAATGAGAGGTAGAGTTTGAAGGCGGTATCCGGGTCCGCTTTCATCTTTTCGCGGATCAGAAGGCCAAGTCGGTTCAGATAATAGGCATAAGCGCCAATATACAGCGTGGGCGTGATACCGGCAGCCTCATGAATGCGACCAATGCGGCGACGCTCGTCAATATAGGCCTTATCCAGCTTGGCGGAAATCAACTCGGTAAAATAGCGTTTCTGCCCGGCTTTCACCCGCGCAATCTGCTGATCCGACGAAAACTGCTTGGAAGCGTTGTCAAATTTCAGAATATGCGCGTAAAAATTTTCGATGATTTCATCTGCGACCTGGCCACTGATCGGTGCCAGTTCTGCAGCCTGATCACGATCGCTGTCCGAAAGATCAAACCAGGCCAGAGCATCTGCGACGGTCGAGTCAGTTTGCGTGCCGTGCTTCAAGGTGCGGGAAAGTATCTGGTTCATGGATTTTGCCTGGCGCCGGTTCTGGGAAAGTTGTTCCAGATGCATAGTCCCGGTTGCTTAAATAATGTTTAAGCAGGGCGCGGCGGCGCCTATTGGATTCCGCCGCTCAAACCAATGTCAGAACCACTGACCGGGTTCCATCAGGCCAAGATCCATCAATTGCTGGCTATGCCACTCAAACGGTGTCGAGTTGTGCCAGCGAAAAGTTTTGATGTCGAACATCGAGCCGGCATTGGTCCGCAGCGCCTTGGCGGTGCGAAAGCTGACCACGGCGGTGGTGATGTTGTGATGCCATGGGCAGGCGTAGGTGTTGTATTCTTCGTCATTGAAGGTGAAATCCGGCCGAAGTTCCAGTTCAGGTTTGGCGCGGAAGATGGCGATACGGTCGATCTTGCGGCGTGGCAGCGGGATATGCTCTTCAAACCGCCAACGCAGGCCGCCGAAGAAATCAAGTTGCCGTTCGCGCGGATGGTTGTGGTTGGCCGGGTCCGGCCTGCCGAGCGCATAATAGCCGGACCGGTCCAGATTTGCGGTTTCCAGCGACACGGCATTGGGAAACCGTTCCAGATCATCGGCATACAGATCAACGACATAGCTGAGGACGGCGTCGCGCCGCTCTTCGCTTTGGAATGCCAGCATTTCGATGACATTCCGCGTCTCGCTGAACGGATAGAACAGATATTCGGTATTGTAGCAGTAATAGATCCAGATCCCCGGCACCGCTGCGATCACCTCGTTCACCGCCGTGATCATCGCAGAATCGGCATGGGTGTCATAGTCTACCCGGTGCACCCGGTCTGCGAGTTTCTCGCTCAGCAGGATGCCCGCATCCGCCAGCAGGATGACATGCGGAAATCCCAGGTCCAGATGGTGCAGCAGCGTGGTATCAACCTCGACCTGATCTTCGGCCAATACCAGGGCAATCGGCCCGTCGGCCAGAATGGCCCTGCCGTCGCGCAGAAATGCTTCAAGTGAAGTGTGGTTCATCGGGATCCTGCCTGGGTCTTGCCCGCGACCAGATGACGTTGCGCCACGGGGTAATGCAACCCCGGCATCGGGCACTGCGTTGCGGAGCGTGCGATTTTGGCTTATGCGGCAGACCGGAACCGCCCCGCAGGATGCCATGACCTCCAAGAAACTTTTCATCAAGACCTATGGCTGTCAGATGAACGTCTATGACAGCGAGCGCATGGTCGAGGCCATGGGGTCAGAGGGCTATGTCACCACGGACGTCATCGAAGACGCCGATCTGGTGCTGCTGAACACCTGTCATATCCGTGAGAAGGCGTCCGAGAAACTGTTTTCCGATCTGGGCCGTCTGCGTCCATTGAAGGCTGCACGGCCGGACCTCAAAGTCGGAGTGGCGGGCTGCGTCGCGCAGGCCGAAGGCGACGAGATCAAACGCCGGATGCCGCTGGTCGACATCGTCGTCGGCTCGCAGGCCTATCACCGCCTGCCAGAGATGGTGCGCGGCGTGGGCAAGCTGACCGACACCGACTTTCCGATGGTTGACCGCTTTGACCTGTTGCCGAAGCGGACCGCCAGCCGTGGCCCGCAGGCCTTTCTGACCGTGCAGGAGGGGTGCGACAAATTCTGCGCCTTTTGCGTGGTGCCCTATACAAGGGGGGCAGAAGTCTCTCGCCCGGCAGAGCGGATTTTGGCTGAGGCGCGCGATCTGGTTGCAAAGGGAGTGCGCGACATCACGCTTTTGGGCCAGAACGTCAACGCCTATCATGGCGAGGGTTACGGCCTTGCCCGGCTGATCCGCGAGTTGGCCCGTGTCGACGGTTTGCAGCGCATCCGCTACACCACCAGCCATCCTAACGACATGGAGGACGACCTGATCGCCGCCCATGGCGACGAGCCAAAGCTGATGCCCTATCTGCATCTGCCGGTGCAATCGGGCTCTGACCGCGTCCTGAAGGCGATGAACCGCAAGCACACCGCCGCACAGTATCTGCGGCTGGTCGACCGGATTCGTGCCGCTCAGCCCGACATCCTGCTGTCGTCAGACTTCATCGCCGGTTTCCCCGGCGAAACCGACGCCGACCATCAGGCGACGTTGGAGTTGATCCGCGACGTGGGTTACGGCATGGCCTACAGCTTCAGATATTCTCCCCGCCCCGGCACCCCGGCCGCCGAAAAGCCGGAAGTGCCGGAAGACGTCGCCAACGCCCGGTTGCACGAATTGCAGGCGCTGCTGACCAGCCAGCAGCGTGCCGCACAGGATGCCATGGTCGGGCGCGAGGTTATGGTGCTGTATGAGAAACCCGGACGCATGCCGGGGCAGATGGTTGGCAAGTCGGATCACCTGCACGCGGTCCATGTCGATGATTCGGTTGGGACGGTCGGCGAACTGGTCCGGGTCAGAATAACGGCGTCATCATCCAACTCTTTGGCGGCGGTGCGGATTTCGAATTAGCCAATTGTGGCAGTCTGTTTCCTGCCTTCGCCTAATGTCCAAGCCCAGCAATTTTTGATGCTCGATTGCAAACAATTATCCTATATCTTCAATGACATACCCCAGATTTTGCTTTACTTCGAGGTGCCACGACGGCATTTCTGTGTCAAAGCTGTGTCATAATCATGAGGAGGCTTCGGCTGTGAAACTGTTGTCCAAGGCCCTTAAGACCGCACTCGGGGTGACCGCCCTGACGGCAGGTCTGTTTGGGGCGACCATGGCCTTGGCGCAACAGGCGCCGCAGGTCGTCGGCAAGATCGAATGGGGCATCTGGGTTGATGATGACGGTTGCATGCATTGGTGGGCTGACGGGGGCGTCGAAGGCTATATGCTGGACCGCGTCAATCCGAAAACCGGCAGACCGCAGTGCCTGAAGAAGAATACCTGTCTGGTTGAGAATACTGACACGCTTTTCGCGACCGACAGCGCACAACTGACTGTCTATGGCCGCCGCCACCTGACCGAGTTCTTCCAGAGAGCCGGGGCCTTTGGCTATGCCATCTACGGTCACACCGACAGCCGCGCCTCGGACGAATACAACATGGCCCTGTCACAGCGCCGCGCCAAATCCGTCGCCGACGTGGCTCGTTCGACCGGCGCCATGGTTGAACGCGAGATCGGCTTTGGGGAACGTCAACCGATTGCGACCAACGCGACTGCTGCCGGGATGCAGCAGAACCGTCGTGTCGAAGTCGTTTGCTACAAGTGGTGAGCGAAATGATGAAATTTGTATCAATCCCCAGCCTGCTGGTCGCCGCGTTCGGCCTGTCCGCCTGTGACGGTCTGACACCCTATCAAAAAGCGCCGGGCGAAGTGATTGCCTCCGCCTATGATACCGGGCGCGACCATGGGGTGCTGACCGAGGGTCATGCCGCCATTGCCTATGATCCCGATGGGTGCCAGGGCTGGATCATCGACGACGGTCTGGAGGGATATTCGGGCCGCCGCTATGACCCGGTTTCGGGCCTGCCGGTCTGCAACAACCTGTACCCGCCGGGCACCGTTCTCGGCAACTACCAGGGACAATCGCCCGGCATCAACGACTGGGTCCCGGGCAGCCACGTTACTCAGTAAGGGGTGATCTGTTGTTTTCAAAGAAGGCCGCAGTGCAAGCTGCGGCCTTCTGCGTTGGATTGCCCAAATTGTCATCGAAACATCACCTCTTCGCGCAAGTGTATGTGAAGGCACAATTCGTGCTTGCCAGATCGGCACATCAGGACCAATCTTGGTGTACGACCTGACGGAATGACCCCGTATCTTGTCCCAGAAGGAGACCTCATTGGGCATTAGCGCGTTGACCCCCCCGACCCGTCCTGACGACATTGTGGAAACCAACCTTGAATTTCCGGACAATCGTTTGCTGATAAGCCTGTGCGGCGAATTTGATCGCAACCTTTCACAGATCGAACATCAATTGGGGGTTCACGTGCTGCGCCGGGGCAATAAGCTGGCGGTCATCGGCGACAGGTCAAACCGCGAACAGGCGGCGGCGGTGCTGCGGGGGCTTTATGCCCGACTGGAGGCCGGACGTACCGTGACGGCCGGGGATATTGATGGCGCGATCAGACTGGGGCGGCCGATGCCGAATGATCAGGTCAAGTCCGACGAACAGATCGAGATGTTCCACGGCTCGCCCACGGAGCTGCGCACCCGCAAGCGTGGGGTCGAACCGCGGACCGAGGCGCAGAAGGCCTATGTCGCGAACCTGTTCGCGCATGAGCTGGGTTTTGGGATCGGGCCTGCCGGGACCGGCAAGACCTATCTCGCCGTCGCGGTCGGCGTGACGATGTTCCTGTCGGGTGCGGTCGAGAAGATCATCCTGTCGCGCCCGGCGGTTGAGGCGGGGGAGCGGTTGGGCTTTCTGCCCGGCGACATGAAGGAAAAGATCGACCCCTATATGCAGCCCCTCTATGACGCGCTGAACGATTTCCTGCCCGGCAAGCAGATGCAGAAGCTGGTCGAGGAAAAGCGGATCGAGATTGCGCCGCTGGCCTTCATGAGGGGACGGACGCTGTCCAATGCGTTCATCGTGCTGGATGAGGCGCAGAACGCGACCACCATGCAGATGAAGATGTTCTTGACCCGTCTCGGGGAAGGCAGCCGCATGGTGATCACGGGCGACCGCACCCAGGTTGACCTGCCGCGCGGCACCTCGTCCGGCCTGGCTGAGGCCGAGCGGATACTGAACGGGGTCAAGGGCGTCAGCTTCAACTATTTTACCTCGAAAGACGTGGTGCGCCATCCGCTGGTGGGCCGGATCATTGAGGCCTATGAGGAAGACGAAGCCAAAGCCTGAGATTTCAGCTGTCCACGTGTGGACACTTGGCAAAATCGTGCGAAATCAATATGTTAAATCTCCGCCTTAACCCCGTGTTAAGGCGGAAGTCCTTTGGGGCCCGCAGAATGATGCGGCTGGTTTCATACCATTGCGGTATGTAAACCGCGAAAACTCCGATCTAGTTCCGTTTTCTGTGGCGCTACGGTGGCGCAGGAGGACGACATGGACGACACTCTTGCGCCATTTGCCCTGCGGCTGGCTGCAATGCGGCTGTGGTTTGGCACCCCTGCTGCCGACGCTGTGCGTGAGGCATTGGCCAGCCTTGGGCTGACGCGCGCGGTCTTGCTGTCAACCGCGTCACAAGGCGACAACGCCCGGCGCTTTGCCGAGGCGGTCGGGCCGGCGATCATTGATGTTTTTTCCGGTGCCGTGATGCACACGCCGGTTGAGGTGACCGCCGAGGCCCTGACGTTTGTCGAAAGTGTCGGGGCGGATGCCGTGGTGTCCTTGGGTGGTGGGTCCACGACAGGACTTGGCAAGGCGATAGCCCTGAACACCGATCTGCCGCAGATCGTGGTGCCGACGACCTATGCCGGATCGGAGTCCACCGCCATTTTGGGGCAGACCGAGGGTGGGCGGAAAACCACGATCACCGATCCCAGGGTGCAGCCAGAAGCGATCATCTTTGACCCGGCGATGGTGGCGACCTTGCCAGTGGCGTTGACCGTCACCTCGGGCCTGAATGCCATCGCCCATGCGGTTGAGGCGCTGTATGCCCGCGACCGCAATCCTTTGACCTCAACTCTCGCGACCGAGGGCTTGGCGGCGATGATCAAAGGTCTGCCGGAGGTGGTGGCCGCGCCCGACGATTTGACTGCCCGCAGTCGCACGCAGTATGGCGCATTTCTGTGCGGGCTGGTGCTGGGACAGGTCGGCATGAGCCTGCATCACAAGCTTTGCCATGTCTTGGGCGGCAGTTTTGGCCTGCCCCATGCCGAGACCCATGCCGTGATCCTGCCGCATGCCGTGGCCTATAACGCCGGGGCGGCAGGGGACCAGCTGGCCGCCTTGCGCGCCTTGGTGGGCGAACCGGGGCGTGGATTGCAGCGCTTTGCCAAGGGCTTGGGCGCACCGATGGCGCTGCGCGATCTGGGGTTGGCCGCGGGTGATCTGGACCGAGCAACCGAGATTGCCTTGCAGAACCAATACTGGAACCCCCGCCCCATCGAACAGGCCGGCTTGCGGGCGCTGCTGCAAAGGGCCTGGGCGGGCGACGACACGGAATAGACTGGGATGATTGTCTGGGAGGACGCGATGGAGGATATTTCAACGGATGTGCTGATCATCGGCACCGGGCCGGCAGGCTCGGCCACGGCGGCACTGCTGTCGAGTTATGGTGTGCAGAATATGGTGGTGAACCGCTACCGCTGGCTGGCGAACACCCCACGCGCCCACATCACCAACCAGCGCACGATGGAGGTGCTGCGCGATCTGGGCCGCGATGTCGAGGACGAGGCCTATCTGTTCGCCACGCGGCAGGATCTGATGGGTGAGAACATCTTCTGCGAAAGTCTGGCGGGCGAAGAGATTGGCCGGATGAATTCGTGGGGCACCCATCCGATGTCGAAAGCGGAGCATCTGCTGTCGTCGCCGACCCAGATGAACGACCTGCCGCAGACCTTCATGGAGCCCTTGCTGTTCAAGACCGCCTGTGCGCGGGGCACCCAGGCGCGGATGTCGACGGAATATCTGAGCCATGTGCAGGACAAGGACGGGGTGACGACGACCTGCCGGGACCGGTTGACCGGCAAGGATGTGACGATCTGGTCGCGGTATCTGATCGGGGCGGATGGCGGGAACTCGCTGGTGGCCGAACATGAGGCGCTGCCGTTTGAGGGCAAGATGGGGGTTGGCGGCTCGATGAACATCCTGTTCCGGGCCGACCTGTCGAAATATGTCGCCCACCGGCCGTCGGTTCTGTACTGGGTTATGCAGCCCGGCGCGGATGTCGGCGGCATCGGCATGGGACTGGTGCGGATGGTCAGGCCGTGGACCGAATGGCTGATCGTCTGGGGCTATGACATTGCCCAGCCTGCGCCGGTGGTGGATGAGGCCTTGGCGACGCAGGTGGCGCGACAACTGGTCGGCGATCCGGGGTTGGAGATCGAGTTGATCAGCGCCAGCACCTGGACCGTCAACAACATGTACGCGACCCATATGCAGAAGGACCGGGTGTTCATCATGGGCGATGCGGCACACCGCCATCCGCCGTCGAACGGGCTGGGGTCGAACACCTCGATTCAGGATGCGTTCAATCTGGCGTGGAAGCTCGCGGCGGTGGTCAAGGGCCAGGCGGGGGTCGAGCTCTTGGACAGCTATTCCAAGGAACGGGCGCCAATTGCCAAGCAGATCGTGACGCGGGCCAACCAGTCGATCGGCGAGTTCGGGCCAATTTTTCAGGCTTTGGGCATGACCGGCGGTACGGACTACGAGAAGATCAAGGCCAACATGGAGGCGCGATGCAATCCCTCGGCGGCGGGAGAGGCGCAGCGGGCGGCGCTGCGCGAGGCGATCGCCTTCAAGAAATACGAGTTCGACGCCCACGGGGTGGAGATGAACCAACGCTACCATTCGGGCGCGGTCGTCACCGATGACCAGATGGAGCCGGATTTCGATCTGGACGCCGAATTGCACTATCAGCCGACCACCTGGCCCGGCGCGCGGCTGCCGCATGTCTGGCTGTTCGACGAGGCCGGGGCGAAGCATTCGACGCTGGACCTGTGCGGCAAGGGCCAGTTCACCCTGTTCACCGGGATTGGCGGCGAGGCTTGGGCCAAGGCCGCGGCCGAGGTCGGGGCAGAACTGGGCGTGCCGGTAGCGGTGCGGCTGGTCGGACCACGGCGCAAGTATCTCGACCATACCGGTGATTGGGCGCGGGCGCGCGAGGTGTCGGACGCCGGCTGCATTCTGGTGCGGCCGGATCACCATGTGGCATGGCGCTCGGACGGTGTGGCGGACAATCCGGCGGCAACCCTGCGCCGGGTTCTGAAATCCTTGTTGGCGAGGTGAGCATGGAAAACGGCTATTTCACCGAAGAGAACAGCGCCGATGTGGTGATCGCCCGAAACGCCAAGGCCCGCGACAAGCGGCTGGCCGAAGTGATGGCGGCAATCACGCGGCACCTGCATGCGGCAGTCAAGGAGATCGAACCGACCACCGAGGAATGGATGGCGGCGATCCAGTTTCTGACCAGGACCGGCCATATGTGCACCGACTGGCGGCAGGAGTTCATCCTGCTTTCCGACGTGCTTGGCGTGTCGATGCTGGTCGATGCAATCAACAACCGCAAACCCTCGGGCGCGTCGGAGAGCACGGTGCTGGGGCCGTTCCATGTGGCGGATGCGCCGGAATTGCCGATGGGGGCGGATATCTGTCTGGATGCCAAGGGCGAGCCGATGCTGGTCAAGGGGCGCATCCTTGGCACCGATGGCAAGCCGATTGCCGGGGCCAAGATCGACGTCTGGCAGGCCAATGACGAAGGGTTTTACGATGTGCAGCAGAAGGGGTTGCAGCCGGATTTCAACCTGCGCGGGGTATTCCGCACCGGGGCCGATGGCCGTTACTGGTTCCGCGGGGTGAAACCGAAGTTTTATCCGATCCCGGATGATGGCACGGTGGGCGGGCTGCTCGCCGCCCTGGGCCGCCATCCCTATCGACCCGCCCATCTGCACTACATTCTGGAGGCCAGGGGGTATGAGACCTTGGTCACCCATATCTTTGATCCCGATGACAAATACATCAACTCGGACGCGGTGTTTGGCGTCAAGCAAAGCCTCTTGGCGAAATTCGACTGGATCACAGATCCGGCGCGGATCGAAGCGGAAGGCATGACCGGACCGTTCCATCTGGTGACGCATGATTTCGTGCTGGCACCAGCCGGATGACCCTAACTTGCCAACACCTGCGCCAGATCGTCCTTCAGCCGCAGCACGGCCGCGATGACTGTTGGACGCTGGCCGGCAAAGCGCGAGGTCGGGATCGGGACCGAGATGGCAAAACACTCCCCCGCCGGGTCGCGAAAGGCGATGCCGACGGCAGAAATGCCGTGGGTATGGTCGTCGCGGTCCTCGGCATAGCCAAGGGCGCGGACCGTGGCCAATTGCGATTGCAGCACCGCAAGGTCGCCGGTCTGCCCGTCGGTGGCCCATTCCGACCGGGCGAGAGCCTCGGCCTCGGCCCCCGGCAACAGCGCCAGCACGGCGCGGCCATTGGCGGTGGTGGTCAGCGGGAAATGATCACCCACCGAGGACACCGCGCGCAGCCGGTGCGAACCCTGTACCTGATCGAGAAATACCATCTGGGTGCCGCGCAGGGCCGACAGATCGACCGTCTCGCCCGTTGCGTCCATCAGGGCGTTCAGATAGGGGCGGCACAGGGCCACGATGTTATAGCGCGCGGCTTCGGCCAGCGCGTGCAGTTCCGGGCCGAGCCGCACCCCGGCGGCCCTTGTCGCCATCAACAGCCGCTCTTCGATCAGCGCCGCCACGATGCGCTGCACGGTAGAGCGCGGCAGACCCACCCGCTCGGCGATCTGGCCAAGGCTGAGGCCGGTCTGGCTGTCCTTCAACGCCCGCAGCACGGCGGCGGCGCGGGCGATCACCTGAATGCCCTCGCGGGATTTCACATCGTCAGTCATGCGGGTCCTATGGCAGAGAGTGGCGGGCGTCACCAGCCCACAATGCGGTACACTTGCCGCCATTGCAAGAATCATTTGACCGTATTGCGGTGCATATGTATCGTAATGCAAGACAGACGCGATGCGAGAGGCAGGGCGTCGCTGGCAGATCGCTTGCAGGGGAGGCACCGCAATGGTCACTATTCGCGGCATTGAATTTCAGGGTAACCTGGACAACTCGATGGGGCTGGAGTTTTACAACCTGTCGCATCGCTTCGGGTTTCAGCATCCGAACTGGCCGTATTTTCAGGATGTCCAGATCGACCGCATTCATTACATGGCGAAATCCGGCGTGCTGTCGCAGCGCATCACCACCACGATGCACGCCACGACCCATATCGACGCGCCCGCCCATGTGGTCCAGGGCACGCCTTTCATCGACGAAGTGCCGCTGCCGCATTTCTTTGGCACCGGGATCGTGGTGTCGCTGCCCAAGAAGAAATGGGAGCCGATCACCGGCGACGATCTGGAGGCGGCCTGCGGCCACGCGATCCGGCCCGGCGATGTGCTGATCCTCAACACCGGCTGGCACAAGCAATATGAGGACGGCGACTATTTCGCCTATTGCCCGGGCTTCGTGCCCTCGGCTGGCGAGTGGATGGTCAGGAAGGGAGTCAAGGTCGTCGGTCATGACACCCAGGCCAATGACCATCCTTTGGCGACGGCGATCGGGCCGCAAAGGAACGGGCCGCTGCTGCCGCATCTGAAGAAGGAATATTTCGAATGGTCGGGCGGGCGCGATTGGGCCGATGATTTCCCGGACTGGGAACCGGTGCACCAGATCCTGTTCAAGGCGGGGATTCTGGGGATCGAGAATGTTGGCGGCGATCTGGATGCCGTGACCGGCAATCGCTGCACCTTTGCGTTTTTCCCGTGGAACTGGGACCGTGGCGATGGCTGCATCATCCGGTTGGTGGCGATGATCGACAAGGGTCAAGAGTACCGGATCGAAAAGGGAGAGGCGTTCTGATCCTGGCTCCCGGGGCGCTGCCCCGGGCCCCGGGATATTCAGGAGCAGATGAAGCGGTTGGGAGGTTCCGGACATGTTGGTGAAACGATTTGCAGAGGCTGCGACCTATGAGGCACCCAATCACCGCGGGGTGGTCGGATTGCGGTTGCAGGGGTTTGAGGCGGGCGGGCCGGTCAACCAGTGGGTCGGCTATTCGCAATTCCTGCCAGGCGGTGGCGCGGGGCCGGATTCGACACCGTTCGAGAAGGTCTACGTCGTGCTGGAAGGGGCGATGACGGTGATCATTGGTGGGGTTGAGACGGTGCTGGGGCCAATGGACAGCTGCACGATTGCGCCGGGGGAAGTGCGCGAGATCGTCAACCGGTCGAACCATGTCTGCAAGATGCTGGTGGTTCTGCCCTATCCGGGAAAGGTGGCGTCATGAGCCTGCCGAACCCTTTGGAGATGTTCGACGTGAAGGGTCGGGTGGCGCTGATCACCGGGGCGTCGGGGGCGTTCGGCGCGGTGGCAGCGCGGGTGCTGGCCGGGGCGGGCTGCCGTCTGGTGCTGGCGGCAGGCAAGGCGTCGGAACTGGCAGAGATTGCGGCGGAATGCCGGGCCGGCGGGGCAGAGGTCGTCGACGTCAATGCGCGGCCTGATACAGAGGCGGCTTGCGCGGGGATGGTGGCAGAGGCGGTCAAGGCGTTTGGTGGTCTGGATATTCTGGTGGTCGCTTCGGGGATGAACAAGGTCGCCAAGATCGACGACATGGCGCCGGAAGTGTTTTTGGCGGTGATGGACGCCAATGTGACACAGTCGTGGTTGCTGGCGCGGGCGGCGACAGTGCAGATGAAGGCGCAGGGTCGCGGCGGCAAGATCGTGCTGGTGTCCTCGGCGCGCGGACTGCTCGGCCATCCGGCGGGATATACCGCCTATTGTGCCTCCAAGGCGGCGGTGGACGGGATGACCAAGGCCCTGGGCTGCGAGTTGGGGCCGAACGGGATCACCGTGAACGCGATTGCGCCGACGGTGTTCCGCTCGCCTTTGACGGCGTGGATGTTTGAGGACAACGACAACGCCAGGGCAGTGCGGGGCGGGTTCCTGGCGCGGGTGCCGAAGGGCCGGCTGGGCGAGCCGGAGGATCTGGCGGGGCCGCTGTTGTTCCTCGCCTCCAAAGCGTCGGATTTCTACACCGGGCATATCCTGTATGCCGACGGTGGCTATACGGCAGGATGACATGAAGAACCTTCAGACAGCGGTGATCGGCGCGGGGTTGATGGGGCATGGCATTGCCCTGACGCTGGCGCGGTCCGGGCAATATGTCGCCGTGACCGACCCGATGGCGGAGGCGCGGGCGGCGTTGCCGGCGCGGGTTGCCGACAGTTTGCGGCTGATGGGGATGAGCGACGCGGACACGGCCCATATTCTGAAGCGGATCGAGGTGTTTGACACGGTGCCGGATGCGGTGCGCGACGCGGCCTTCGTGTTTGAGGCGGCACCTGAGAAGATGGCGCTGAAACAGGCGATTTTCGCCGAGGTCGAGGCCAATGCGCCTGCGTCTGCGGTCCTGTGTTCGAACACCTCGGTCATGCCGATCACCCAGATCATGGCAGGTCTCGGCGACAAGAGCCGCGCGCTTGGCACGCATTGGTGGAACCCGCCGCATCTGATCCCGCTGGTTGAGGTGATCCGGACGGCGGACACCTCGGACATGGCGATGGATGCCGTGATGGCGTTGTTGACGGAGGCGGGCAAGACGCCGGTGCGGGTGGAGAAGGACGTGCCGGGGTTCATCGGCAACCGCCTGCAGCACGCGTTGTGGCGTGAGGCGATCAGCCTGGTCGAGCGCGGGATTTGTGATGCGGCGGCGGTGGATGCTGTGGTCAAGGCCAGCTTTGGGCGCAGGCTGGCGGTGCTCGGGCCGCTGGAAAATGCCGATCTGGTGGGCACCGACCTGACGCTGGACATCCACAACACCGTGCTGGCCGATCTGGAGGACCGGCGCGGCCCGTCGCCCCTGTTGCAAGAGATGGTGGCTGCGGGGCGGCTGGGGATGAAATCGGGGGAGGGGTTTCAGACCTGGACCCCGGACGAGGCCCGGGCGCTGCGCGAGAAGGTTACCCGGCATCTGATGAAACTTGACACCATACTGGAGCACTAGATGCGCTTTGATCAGGCAAACGACCTGTTTCAGCCCGGCTATCTGCCGGTGGAATCCGGTGTGGTGGAGCATGAAGATGGCTTCAAGACCGTCCATGCCCTGTGCCGGATGCCGCGAGCCAAGGCGAAGATGGTCGAATGGTGGTTCAGCTGGCTCGGCGGCACCGAGCAATACAAGCTGTGGCATCCGGTGGACCATCTGTTCAGCGACTGGGAGGGGCGGACGGGGAACACCCATATCGGCTCCAGCCATCTGGTGCATGAATATCTCGGCGGGGCGGACGGGCCGATCTACAAGCTGCGGATCAATTTCCGCGACCCGACCGAGTTCTTTGATGCCGCGAAATATGCGGCGTTTGATGGCGCGGCGATCTGTGCGCGGATCGGATTGCTGGATGTGCCGGTCAACATGGGTCTGATGACCCATTTCGTGCGCAACACCACCCAGGGCTGCGAAATGCGCAGCCGGTTCTTCCTGGGCCATATCGAAAGCCGCGACCCGGATCATCCGATGTCGCCGGCGGACGCCCGCGCGCTGCGCCATGAGACTGTGACGGCAGAGCTTGCCCGCCGTCTGCACCAGCACTGCACCGAGGAAATGTCGTATTTGAGTGAAATTCTGCCGATCCTGTACCGTCAGGTGACGCAGGACCAAAACCTGTGATCCAACCGGCCTGAAGACCGGGCAACACCGTCAATCCAAGACTTAGAATGGCAATCTGGGAGGAAAAAATGGCCAAGTTTACCTACACGCGCCGCAAGTTCATCACCGCCACCGGGGGCGCCTTGGCGGCCCCTGCCCTGTTGACCGCCAACCGCGCCCTGGCGCAGGACGGCGTGTTCAAGATCGGCCTTGTCGCCCCAACCACGGGCCCGCTGGCTGGCTTTGGCGAGGCGCAGGACTGGATCATCGCCGGGCTGAAGGACACCCTTGCCGGCCTGCAGAACAACGGCAAGCCGGTCGCGGTCCAGATCATCGCCAAGGACAGCCAGTCCAACCCCAACCGGGCGGCAGAGGTGGCGCAGGATCTGATCCTGAACGAGGGCATCAACCTGATGCTGACCCATGCCACGCCCGACACCACCAACCCGGTGGCCGATCAGTGCGAGTTGAACGAGATCCCCTGTGTCTCGACCAACTGCCCATGGCAGCCGTATTTCTTTGGCCGGGGTGGCAATCCGGAAGTCGGGTTCGACTATACCTATCACTTCTTCTGGGGGCTGGAGGATATCATCGCGAACTTCACCGCGATCTGGGATGCCTCGGGTGTCGCCAAGAAGGTCGGCGGGCTATTTCCGAATGACGCCGACGGCAATGCCTGGGGCGATGCCAAGCTGGGTCTGCCAGGACCTTTGGCGGCGGCTGGCTTTGAGCTGACCGATCCGGGCCGCTATCAGCCGATGAACAACGACTTTTCGGCGCAGATCGCCGCGTTCAAGGCAGCCGGCTGTGAGATTGTGACCGGCGTGATGATCCCGCCGGACTTTGCCACTTTCTGGAGCCAGGCGGCGCAACAAGGCTTCAAACCCAAGGTCGCGACCATCGGCAAGGCGCTGCTGTTCCCTTCATCTGTCGACGCCCTGGGGGATCGCGGTGACGGGCTGACCACCGAAATATGGTGGACGCCGGATTACCCCTATTCGTCGTCGTTGACCGGGCAGTCGGCCAAGGATTTCGGGGCGGCCTATGTCACCGACACCGGCAAGCCGTGGACTGCGACACTGGGCTTCAGTCATGCGATCTTCGAGGTCGGACTGGATGTCGTCAAGCGTGCCGCTGACCTGTCCGACAAGGCCGCGATCATGGCGGCGATCACCTCGACCAACCTTGACACCCTGGTCGGGCCGATCAACTGGGCCAATGGTCCGGTCAAGAATGTGACCAAGACCCCGCTGGCGGGTGGGCAGTGGCAAAGGGTCGATGGCAAGCTGGAGTTGAAGATCGTCAACAACAAGCAGAACCCGCAGCTGCCGATCACCGGTGAGTTGAAATTGCTGGGATAGCAGGTCGGCGGTTGCCCTGGTGGAATGGGCGCGGCGGGGGTTTTGCACCCCCGAACGTCATTGGTTCCCTGAACCAATGACGCTGCCCCTGCAGGATATTTGCCCCGAAGTGAAGGGGCGAAATTATAGGCGGATTTTATGGGTTGGTCCGTGACAGCGGGCCGACTGGCAGATGATGGGAGAGCCGTGCCGTTGCTGACGCTGGACAATCTGACCAAAAGCTATGGCGCCCTGACGGTCACCGATGGGGTGTCGCTTGAGGTCGCGCAGGGCGAGATTGTCGGCATTCTGGGACCGAACGGGGCGGGCAAGACCACCCTGTTCAACCTGATCGCGGGCACGGTAAAGCCGAATTCGGGCCGGGTGCTGTTTCAGGGACAGGATGTCAGCGGGCTGGACGCCGCGGCGCGCTGCCGGATGGGAATTTCGCGCAGTTTCCAGATTCCGCATCCGTTTGGCGGCATGACAGTGTTTGAGAATATCCTGGTGGGAG
The DNA here is from genome assembly GCA_039932095.1 of bacterium. GTDB lineage: Bacteria > Pseudomonadota > Alphaproteobacteria > Rhodobacterales > Rhodobacteraceae > Stagnihabitans. The sequence goes on from JBDTQR010000065.1 coordinate 18,259, forward strand.
CGACCTTTGGCCGGCCGGGCAAGCTCGATGCCGCGACAAGGGCGGCGCAGGTGCTGCAACTGACCGGGCTTGGGCGGCGGGCGAATGACCGCGCCGGATCCTTGACACTGCTGGAGCGCAAGCGGCTGGAGATGGCGCGGGCCCTGGCCACCGATCCGTCGCTGCTGCTGCTCGACGAGATTGCCGGCGGGCTGACCGAGCGGGAATGTCTGGCGTTGCTGGACGCAGTGCGGGCTGTTCATGCGACTGGCGTGACGATTGTCTGGATCGAGCATGTCGTCCACGCGTTGCTGTCGGTGGCCCAGCGGCTGGTGGTGGTGGACTTCGGCCGGAAAATTGCCGATGGGCTGCCCGCGGATGTGTTGGCCTCCAAAGACGTGCAATCGGTCTATATGGGGGCGGAAGAGCATGTCTGACGGTCTGCGCCTGACCGATGTCGAAAGTTTCTACGGAGACTTTCAGGCGCTGCATGGCGTGTCACTGGCGTTGGAGCCGGGGCAGGTGCTGGCGTTGATCGGTGCCAACGGGGCGGGGAAATCGACGCTGTTGAAGTCGATCTGCGGGCTGGCGTCGCCCGAACGTGGCCGGGTTGAATGGAATGGGCGGGATATCACCGGCTGGAAGGGCAGCGCCACGGTGGCCCTGGGGATCGCCCTGGTGCCGGAAGGGCGGCGGCTTTTCAAATCGCTGTCGGTCGAGGAAAATCTGGTGCTCGGCGGGCAGGTTGGCCGCAAGGGGCCGTGGACGCTGAAGACGATTTATGAGCTGTTCCCGGTGCTTGCGGAAAAGCGCCATCAGCCATCGACCTCTCTGTCGGGCGGCCAGCAGCAAATGGTCTCCATAGGCAGGGCGCTGATGTCGAACCCCGATCTGGTGCTGTTTGACGAGCTGTCACTGGGCCTCGCCCCGATCGTCATCAAGGACATCTACGCCCAGCTGCCGCGCATCACCGGCCAGGGGATGAGCGCCATTCTGGTCGAACAGGACGTGACCAGGGCCTTGGGGGCTGCCAGTCAGTTTCTGTGTCTGGCCGAGGGACGGGTGTCGCTTGCCGGCCGTCCGGGTGAGCATAGCCGCGACGCGATTTCAGCCGCCTATTTCGGGACGTAAGATGGACCTGGTGAACATAGTTCTGCAAGGCGTGCTGGTCGGTGGCCTTTATGCGTTGTTCGCGGCGGGTTTGAGCCTGATCTTCGGCGTCATGCGGCTGGTCAACATTGCCCACGGCGATCTGATCGTGCTGGCCGCCTATGTCGCGATGGAGGTGGTCAAGCTGACCGGCCTGCACCCGTTGGTGTCGCTGATCTTCGTGGTGCCGCTGATGGCGGCGTTTGGCTATGCGCTGCAGCGCGGCATCCTGAACCGGACGCTGGGCGGCGATCTGCTGCCGCCGCTGCTGGTCAGCTTTGGCCTGTCGGTGATCCTGCAGAATGGCTTGCTGGCGGTGTTCACTGCCGACAGCCGCAAGCTGGATGCCGGGGCGCTGGAGACCGCGAGTGTCGCATTTGGCGGCATTTCCATCGGCATTTTGCCTGCGCTGATGTTTGGCGCTGCGGTCGCCGTCATCGCCGGGCTGCAATTCCTGTTTTACCGCACTGCTCTGGGTCGGGCGTTCCGAGCGACATCTGACGATGCCGAAATTGCCGAGTTGATGGGGCTGGACCGGGCGCAGGTCTTTGGCTGGGCGATGGCATTGTCGCTCGCGGTGGTCGCCATTGCCGGGGTGTTTCTGGCAATCCGGTCGAACTTTGACCCGTTCATGGGGCCGGGGCGGCTGATCTTCGGGTTCGAAGCGGTGATCATCGGCGGCCTGGGCAATCTGTGGGGCACGCTGGTGGGCGGGGTGATCCTGGGCGTCGGCCAAGGCCTCGGGGCGGCGATCGACCCCGGCTGGCAGATATTGGCCGGCCATGTTGCCTTCCTGCTGATCCTCGCCCTAAAACCCCGTGGCCTGTTCCCGAGGATTGACGGATGAGCGATTTCACCCTGACACGCGCCACCCCGGCCTCGCGCATTGCGGGAATTATCGCCCTGATCCTGCTGGCAATTCTTGTTGCCGCCCCGTGGTGGGCATCGTCGTCCTTTCTGCATCTGGCGGGGGAGTTTGCGGTCTATCTGGCGCTTGCCACGCTGTGGAATCTGCTGGCCGGCTATACCGGCCTCGTGTCGGTCGGCCAGCAGGCCTATGTCGGACTTGGCGGCTACATCGCCTTTTCGCTGGCGCTGTTTCTGGGTGTGAACCCGTTGCTCGCGGTCCCGCTGGCCGGGCTGGCGGCGGCGGTCATTGCCATTCCGGTGGCGTCACTGGTGTTCCGCCTGCAGGGCGCCTATTTCGCCATCGGGTCCTGGGTCATCGCCGAAGTGTTCCGCCTCGTCGCCGCACAGGCCACCTCGCTCGGCGGCGGGTCGGGGATCAGCCTGCCGGTCACCGTGACCAAATCCCTCGGCGGCAAATGGGTGCGCGAGGCGTCGATCTTCTGGCTGGCCCTGGCCCTCGGCGCCGGCAGTCTGGCCTTTGTCTACCTGCTGCTGCGCTCGCGTATCGGTCTGGCGCTGACCGCGATCCGCGACAGCGAGGTGGCGTCGTCCAGCCTTGGCATCCGGATCAACCGGGTCAAGCATGTGCTGTATATTCTGGTCGCCGGGCTGACCGCGATGATCGGCGGGCTGATCTCGTTGCAAAAGCTGCGGGTGTCGCCGGACGCCTCGTTCTCGGTCAACGACTGGACCGCGTTTGTCATCTTCATCGTGGTGATCGGCGGGATCGGCACCATCGAGGGCCCGATCGTGGGCACCGTGATCTACTTTCTGCTGCGCGAGTTTCTCGCCGACTATGGCACCATCTACCTGCTGCTGCTTGGCACGCTGGCCATCGTGGTGATGCTGGTCGCCCCCAAGGGGTTGTGGGGTTATGTGCAGGGCCGGTTCGGCTGGTCGCTGTTTCCGGTCGGGTATCGCATTCATTTCAAGGACTAAGCCATGGCCCGCAAACCTAAGACCATCATCACCTGCGCCATCACCGGCGCGATCCACACCCCCACGATGTCGGACGCCCTGCCCTTCACCGCCGACGACATCGCCGGGCAAGCGATCGCGGCGGCGGAGGCGGGGGCGGCGATCCTGCATCTTCATGCGAGACGCCCGGCGGATGGCGGCGTCAGCATCGACCCCGCCGATTTCGCAGCGTTCCTGCCGCGCATCAAACAGGCGAACGGCGCGGTGGTGAACATCTCTACCGGCGGGTCGCTGAAGAACACCATCGAGGAACGCATCGCCCCGGCCCTGCGCTTCAGCCCGGAGATGTGCAGCCTGAACATGGGCTCGATGAACTTTTCGTTCCACCCGCTGGCCAAGCGCTATGACAGCTGGAAATTCGACTGGGAGAGGGATTATGTCGAAAACTCCGACACCTACATCTTCCGCAACACCTTCCGCGATATCGCGAACGCGGCCCACACCCTCGCCCCGCACGACATCAAGTT
>JBDTQR010000066.1:0-21378 GCA_039932095.1 bacterium
TGCCGAAGGCGTAGAACATCGGCGAATGCATCGCGATGATGGCGTAGTTGCCGGCCAGAGCGTCCTTGCCATAGGCGCGTTCGGTGATCGACAGGCCGAGGAGCAGCGAGTTGGAGAACATGCAGGCGAAACCGATTGCCACTGCCTCGTCCAGCGGGCGGTTGAAGCCTTTCAACGCGCCGAAGAAACCGGCGGCGAAACCAACGAAGGCGCCAATGTAGAAGCTGAGCAGCAGACCGTGGTCGAAGCTGGTCGACAGGTCCAGTTGCGAAATCGAGCGGAACAGCAGGCACGGGATGGCGAAGTTCTGCGAGAACCGCATCAGCCCGTCAATCGCACCCTCGGACAGCAGTTTCGCTTTGGCGGCGGCATAGCCAAAGCCGATGATGAAGAAGACCGGCAGAACGACGTCGAGAAGAATGCCCATTTACGGCTCGTTTTCAAAGGTGATGACCCGGCCGTCATAGGCCGGGGTCACGGTGGACGGCAGTTCTGCCAGAAGGGTGTCATAGTCCATGTCGAGATGCATGTTGGTCAGGACGGCGGCCTCGGGCCGGGCGCGTTCAATCCACTCCAGCGTCATCGCCAGATGGGCATGGGTCGGGTGCGGCTTGCGGCGTAGCGCGTCGACCACCCAGCATTTCAGGCCCATCAGGCGCGGCCACACGGCTTCGGGGATGGCCACGGCGTCGGGGAGGTAGGCAAGAGGGCCGATGCGGAAGCCCAGAGCGTCAATCGCGCCATGATCGACGGCAAAGGGCTCGAACGTGATCGGGCCACCGGGGCCGGTGATGGTGAAACTGCCGGTGATCGCGTGCAGGTCGAGGATTGGCGGATAGGGCGAGTCGTCGGGTTGGACGAAGGCATAGGCAAAGCGCGAGATCAGGGCGTCTTGCGTCGGTCCGTCGGCCCACACCGCCAGGCGTCGGCGCAGGTTGAACACGATCTGGCGCAGGTCATCGATGCCGTGGGTGTGGTCGGCATGGGAATGGGTGAAAAGCACTGCGTCCAGAGTGCCGACACCGGCGTCAAGCAGTTGTTCGCGCATGTCGGGCGTGGTGTCGATCAGCACTTTGGTGACCGCATCGCCCTCCAGCCGTTCGACCAGCAGCGAACAGCGACGGCGGCGGTTCTTGGGGTTGGTCGGATCACAGTCCCCCCAATCCCCGCCGAGGCGTGGCACACCGCCAGACGAGCCGCAACCAAGGATGGTGAAGCGCAGCGTGGCCATCAAGTGGCCATGGTGGCGCGGGCCGCGCGGGTGAACAGGCGGTCGAAATTGGCAGAGGTCGCGGCGGCAAATTCGGCCTCGGTTATACCAAAGATCTGTGCGCCAGTCTTGGCGGTGAAGGCAGTGTAGGCCGGTTCATTGCGCTTGCCGCGCCTGGGAACCGGTGCCAGGTAGGGGCTGTCGGTTTCGACCAGAATGCGGTTCAGCGGCGCGGCGGCGAAGATGTCACGCAGGTCTGATGATTTGGGGAAGGTCGCGATGCCGGACATCGAAAGGTAAAAGCCCATCTCGAGTGCGGCTTGGGCAAGTGCGGCACCTGACGAAAAGCAATGCATCACGCAGGGGTAGGGCGCGATCTTCATCCCCTCACCAAGGATGCGGGCCATGTCATCGTCGGCGGCGCGGGCGTGGATGATCAGCGGAATCTGGGTTTCCTGCGCGGCCTGAATATGGATGCGCAGCGAGGTTTGCTGGATGGCCGCACTTTCGGCAGTATAGTGGTAATCAAGGCCGCTTTCGCCAAAGCCGACGAATTTCGGGTGTTTGGTCAGGGCCACGAGGTCGTCCACCGAAACCAAGGGTTCATCGGCGGCGTGCATCGGATGGGTGCCAGCGGCGTAGAACACGCCATCATAGGCCTCGGCAATCGCGCGGGCCTGCGGTTCGAGACGCAGCCTCGTGCAGATTGTCACCAACCGGGTGACACCGGCAGCGCGGGCACGGGCAATCAATTCGGGCAGTTCGCCGTTGAAATCGGGGAAATCGAGATGGCAGTGACTGTCAACGATTTCGGGGGGCATGGAGGGCATGGTTACCTTTGCGCGAGCGATCCCGCTACTTCGTCAATCTTCAGAACCATATCCATCAGCAAGGCGGCAGGGTCAAGGTTCACCGCCCGCCCCCGACGGGCCCGGTTGCCGAGGGTTTGCGCCAGATCGGCCCAGGCGCGGGCTTGGTTGGGCGTTGCAGAGAGGCGTTCGATCAGGGTGCTTTCGCCGCGTGCAGCTTCAGGGGGCAGTTCGCCGATCGTACCGGCGCGGGCGAGGCGGGACAGGAACAGGTCGATCAGGCTGACGATCAGGTCAAACTGTGCCTCGGCACCTTTTTTCGCGCCCTGATCCGCTAGGGCGAGCGCCATGGGGCGGTCGAGCCGGGGCAGGGTGCCGAGCAGACGGATCAGGGCAGAGTAGAGTTTCAAACCGTCGAGGTTGGTCATCTGGAACGCCTCACCCACCGAACCGCCGGCCAATTCGGCGAGGGCGGTGCGGTCGGCCGGGACCACGTCGCCGCCTGCCTGGGTGAGAGCGTCGGACAGGTCGGCGGGCGACAGCGGCTTCAGGCGCAGTTCGCGGCAGCGCGAGCGGATGGTGGGCAGCAGGCGGGCCGGTTGGTGGGAGATCAGGAACAGCGTCACCTTGGCAGGCGGTTCCTCCAGCAGTTTCAACAGGGCATTCGCGGCGGAAACGGTCATCTCATCCACCGCGTCGATGATCGCCACCCGCTGACCCCCGTCGGCCGCGGACATCGTGAAATGGCTTTTCATCTTGCGGACCTCGTCCACCGTGATGTCGGCTTTCAGGCGGTCGGCCTTTTCATCATAGGGACGGCGCAGCAGATACAGGCGGGATTCAGACTGGGCGCGCAGACGGTGGGCGATGGGGTGATCGTCGGGAATGTCGAGGGTGGTGGGCGGTGACGGGGCGAACATGCCGTCATCGTCGGGCGTGGCCAGCAGAAAACGGGCCAGTCGCCAGGCCAGGGTGGCCTTGCCGACGCCGCGTGGGCCGGTGATCAGCCAGGCATGGTGCAGGCGGCCATGGTTGTAGACGTCAAGGAAGCTGGCCTCGGCTGCGGTTTGGCCGATCAGGCGGGCCGTGTCGCGCGGATGCGGGGCGCCCGGTGACCGGTCCGGCTCGGGGCGGTCGTCCGGGCTGCTCATTCTCCGACCAGATGGGCGAGGGCAATCATCTGCACCGTGGCGGCGACATCTTTCGGGTCGCCATTGCCGTTGACGACCTGGAAGCGCGGTTGGTTGGCGGCAAGAGCCAGAAAGCCCGCGCGCATCCTGGTTTGCAGGTCCAGCCCCATGTTTTCAAACCGCATCTCGACCCCGGCGCGGGCCTGGGCGCGGCCGAGGCCAAGGGCCGGGTCGATGTCGATCAGGAAGGTCAGGTCAGGCTCTACGCCGATCATCAGGGCATGCAGTTGATCGACCGTCGCCACCAGATCCCCGCGCGAGATGCCTTGGTACATCCGGGTGCTGTCGGCGAAGCGATCCGTGATCACCACGTCGCCGCGCGCCAAGGCAGGGCGGATGGTCTTTTCCAGATGGTCACGACGGGCGGCGGTAAACAGTAGGATCTCGGTCTCGGCCGACCAGCGGTCGGGGTCGCCCTCCAGCACCAGTCGGCGGATTTCCTCGGCTCCCGGGCTACCGCCGGGTTCGCGGGTCAGGGTGACGGAATGACCCAGGTCGCGCAGGCTGTCGGCCAGCAACCGGGCCTGGGTAGATTTGCCCGAGCCGTCGATGCCCTCGAAGGAAAGGAAACGGCCCGCCACGCTGTCAGACGCCGTAGCGGTTGAGCAAATCGGTGAAGGCCACCATGACGCGGTCGACAAAACCGGCCTTGCCGACATCGGACGCGGCCAGCATGTCGACATGCTGGTCCGACATTTCCGGCATCTTGATCACCAGTTCGCCCAGTTTGGTGCCTTTGGCGACGGGTGCCGTTATCGGGCCGGAATAGACCACCTCGGCATCGATGTCATTGCCGACGCCGGCCGGGATCAGCAAGCGCAGGTCACGGTCCGAGACCAGTCCGACCTTGGCCGCATCGCCCAGAAAGACATCGGCCCGGGTGATCTCGGTCCCGGCCCTGACCACGGTTTTCAGCGCAAACTGGCGAAAGGCCCAGTTGGCCATCCGCTCGGCCTCTTGCGCGCGGGATTTGTCGGAGGTCACGCCGTTGAAGGCGAAGACGATGCGCCGCTCACCCTGCTTGACCGAGCCGACCATGCCATAGCCGGCCTCTTCGGTGTGGCCGGTCTTCAGCCCGTCGGCGCCAATGCCCAGCTTCAGCAAGGGGTTGCGGTTGTTGGCATTCGCTGGGGAGCGGTTCTTGTAATTGTAATCGGTCTCCGCAAAGGTCGAATAGAGGTTGGGGTAGGTCTCGATGATATGGACCGACAACATGCCCAGATCATGCATGCTCATCCGTTGACCGGGATCGGGCCAGCCGGAGGAATTGGCGAAATAGGAATCCTTCAACCCCAGCACATGGGCCCGGTCGGTCATCTTGCGGGCAAACTCTTCTTCCGAACCTTCCAGCCCTTCGGCAACCACCGTGCAGGCGTCATTGCCGGAGTTCACGATCATGCCCTGGATCAGTTCCTGCACCGTGGGCCGGTCGCCCTGCTGCAGGTACATGGTCGAACCGCCCATCGCGGTAAAGCTGACCGCGCGGGCCGAGACGCCAAAGGTGGTGTCCATCTGGACCCGGCCCTCTTGCAGCGCCTCGAACAGCATTTCCACCGTCATCAGTTTCGACATCGAGGCTGGTGGCACCGGTTCGTCACCATTCTTGTCGAGAAGGACGGTGTTGGTGGTGATGTCATAGACCCAGGCATGGGTCGCGGCGGTCTCAAACGCATGGGCAGGCAGCGCTGCCAATAGCGCAAGCGCCGCGAAACTGCTTAGACGGCTGAAGACGGTCATGATTTGGGTCCTTTCAGCGTTTCAGGATATAGGCGTCCTTGAAGCCGGCGGCCTTGATCTTGGCCAGCAGGGCGGCGTCGCCACGGGCGGTGACGCTCCACAAGTCCTTGCCATGGCTGGTTTCCTTGCTGACCTGCGCAACAATGCCCTTTTTCTTCAGAGCGGCGACGGCGCGGTTGGCATTGGCCTCAACCGAGAAGATGCCGATCTGGATCGGGGCACCGCCAGCTGCCGGAGCGGCAGGAGTGGGCGGAGTGGCGATGGCAGCCGTTGCGGCCGCCGCCACGGCTGCGGCGGTCTGGGTGGTTGGCTTTGCGCCGTTAACCGGCTTGGCTGGTGTTGCCGGCGTCGTCGTGGGCGCCGCGGTTGCGACGGGCAGGGTCGTGGCCTGCACGGTTTCCGAGGTATCCAGCAGGGGCCGCGTGGCATCTGGCGCGGCCGCCGGCACTTCCTCGCGCCGCAGGGCCGTGATGTTCAGCGTCGCAGGTTGGCCCGCTATCATGCCCAGAGCGTCGGCAGCGTCGGAAGAGATTTGCAGTTTCGGGCCGGGATTGTCGGCCTCACGCCGAAAGAGAGCGCCGATGACGAATTTGCCATTGGCGGGGTTGCGCATGATCACACGCATAGGATCGGTGACCGAGGGTGCCGCGACCCAGACACCGCCCAGCGATGGCCTGCCGTCCCACAGAGCCTTGTCGGTGGTCTGAAAATCCTTGGGCGCCTCGACATCGTGATCGACCAGCCGGACCGAGCGGGCCGAGGTGACCGCCGCCGTGTCATCCGCGGCTGTGCCATCCAGCGCCGCCGCATCGCCCGTAGCAGGATCGGTAGTTGCCATCCCGTCGCCCCCGGTCAGGGCGCAGCCGGACATCACTGAAGTGATCAATCCAGCAAAAACAAATGATTTCAAAATGATAGCTGCCATTTCTTGCCCCTTCAACCTACGCAGTCTGGTGCCGCGCTTTGCCTGTGCCCGCCTTGCGAGCAGCGTCTGCGCCCATATCATAGCGGTTGGACGGGCAACAGGAAAGGGCAAGCTGGGATTTCAGCGGAAATGCCCCGATCACATCTCTTTCAGAATCAGTCAGGGCCGATTATGTGGCCGCTGTCGGAGATACGGCGGCAAGGCATGGTGCCGCGGTCCCAATGGTCAATGCAAGTCGTCCGGCATTGGTCTGAAAGGAGCGCGCAACAGGTTTGCCGGCGCAGCGCGTCGCAGTCAGATTGGGCGGGAAGACCCTCCCAACGACGTGACGCCTCCGGGACGGTACGGAAGTGTGGCCGAGTGGTTTAAGGCTCTAGTCTTGAAAACTAGCGTGGGGGGAACTCCACCGTGGGTTCGAATCCCACCGCTTCCGCCAGCCACCCCAATTGCTTTGCAGGCGATCGGATTTTGTCCGAAACTCTCCCGATATGCCGGGGGCGATGCTCCGGTTTCGTCAAGAGAGCCGTTGCTCTCACACAGTGGGGTGACCTTTTTACCGCCCTCTGGTCCGCCGTAATGGCGTCGCTCGAAAACTGGGACGAGTTTGCATTGGTCAGACAGCACCCCGGGATGTGTTCTCCACCAACCAGCGCGCCAGCATTTCAGCCACCTTGCTGGTCGTGGTCCCGTTATGGTCCTTTTCGCGCAGACCAATGTTCCACGGCAACGACAACCCGACCGCTGTGAGACGTGCCGACACCAGTTCGCCGCGCTGCAAACGTGGGCTGACAATCCAGTTTGACAGGATGGATATTCCAAATCCGGCGGAAACAAGTTCCACCACTGCTTCTGGCAATGCGATGTTCATCAGTTTCTGCGGGTAGTGGCCGCCGGGGCGAAAGAAGCTGTCGTATTCGAATCCGATCTGAATTTCCGAACTGTAGGTGACATGGGTTTCGTGGCGCAGATCAATCGCATCGACAAACCCCCGTCCGGCCAGGGCGTGCCCCGGCGCCATCACGCAGACCAGTTCGTCCGACAGGCTGGGCAAGGCGACAATTCCGCGCTCATTCACCGGGCCGGGCATCAAGAGGATATCGACCCTTTCATCGCGAAGATGTGCCAGTGGCTGATGGGTTGCCTCACCCACCACCTCTATCTTCAACTCGGGGAAAACAGCGGCGATGTCCTGCATGAACCGCGGCAGCCAGCTGAAAAAGCTGTAGGTGCCAACACCAAGCCGGATCACCGACCCGATGCCACGGCCGATCCGGACCGCGTCAATTTCTGAGCGGATCAATTCGTCCAATATCCGGTCAGAGGCCCGCACCAGGCGCTCTGCCGCCTCGGTCAACCGCAATCCGCTGCCGGAACGGGTGGTCAAATGGATGCCAAGACGTCGCTCCGCCTCGCGCAGACGATGCGAGATGGCCGAAGCGGTTATGCCAAGATGTTCGGCGGCCGCAGTGGCCGACTGCCACCGCGACAATGCGTGCAGGACCTTCAGGTGCCTGATCTCCAGCCGCGCCGTCTCATATTGAGAGTTTCTCAAGTTTTCTCCGCAAATATTTCACTTATCTCAATCCGCGATCCAGATAGTGTCAAGCTGAATGGCGCGTGCACTGACGACGACACCATTTCGAAGCCGCGCGACCAGAGGTGGATTGATGACCAGGATTTCCGACCTGAAGGGGTTTTCATATCCTTCGCCAAAAGGCATCTCGAACGTCGTCGGCAACCTGCCCTGGCATTTTGGGACCGAACATATGTGTATCGCCTACCGCTCGGATCCGGCAGCGGTCGCGGCCTATCTGCCAGAACCCCTGGAGCCCAGCAGTGAACCGGATCTGGTGATTGTCGATTTCGGAAAATGGTACAGCCTGTGGGATCAGCCGGATATGGCAATCATCAATCCCGAGCGGACCTGGTATCAGGAAACCGTGCATTGGATCGGCTGCCGCTACAAGGGCGAGGATGCACGGTTCTGCGTGCAGACCTGGGTGAACAAGGATTTCAGCCTGGTGCGCGGCATGATCATGGGATTCAACAAACGGTTCGGCGAGACCTACAAATCCACATATCAGTCACAGAATCCGGCCATGCCAGTTCTGGGACCAGGCACCAGCATGGGGGCTTATACCTCAAGCCATGGAGAGCGGCTTTTCGAGGGCCGGCTGGATATCGAACTTGCCATTCCCTACGAGGAAATTCCCGCGTTGATGCGCTGGCCCCAGATCAACTTGCGCTATTTCCCCAGTATGGAGCCGGGCGGCAAACCTTCGGTCTGCGAGTTGATGCGGATCGAGACGACCGATTTCCGCAAGGGCGTGGCTTTTGCAGGGAAGGGTCACGTCAAACTGCTGCCAAGCGTACTGGAAGAGCACACCAACCTTGAAGTGCGCGAAATTCTAGGCGGAACCTATTTTGAAAACGGCTGCACGATCACTGGCGGAAAAGTTCTGCACAGCTGGGTTTGACCCGGCAGAGCCTCAAGCCTCAACCCAATCCGGGATACCCAACGCGACAATGGAACAGGTCCGATTTCTTCCCAGATTTGACGACGGCAATGGCTGGTTCAACATCCTGCCGCCGCCGGTCGCCGCGCGGCAATTGGAAGGTGACGTGGCCGTCGACTGGATCGTGATCGGGGCAGGTTACGCCGGACTCTCGGCCGCGCGGCATCTGGCAGGAAATTTCCCGGACCAACGTATCGCCCTTGTCGATGCGGACCGGGTGGGTCGCGGCACGGCAGGCCGGAATGCGGGCTTTGCCATTGATCTGCCGTTCTTGCAAGAATCGCACGGGGATCTGGCGCGTGGGAAGCGGATCTGGGATTTGCACCGCGCCGGGCAGGACGAGTTAGACCAACTGGTATCCGACCATGCCATCAACTGTCAGTGGAGCCGCCGCGGCAAATACATGGTTGCAGTCGGCGACCGGGCGATCGGCATTCTGAACAAGACACAGGAATTTCTGATCGCACTCGGCGCGGAAAGTACGGCCCTTCAGGGCGACGCCCTGACCGAGCGGATTGGTATTGCACGGTATCGGCTGGGCCTTTATTCGCCCGGCACCTGCCTGATGAACCCGGCAGCTCTGACCCGCGGCCTTGCCGCGAGTTTGCCCGAGAATGTCGATCTTTATGAAAATTCTCCGATCACCGAAATTGCCTTGTCACCACAGATTGCCGTTCGCTCGGCCAAAGGCTCACTTCGGGGCAAGGGTATCATCCTGGCGACCAACGGGTTTACCGAGGCGTTCGGGATAGCGCGTCACAGCCTGTTCACCATAATGTCGTATGCCAGTCTGACAGCGCCACTGTCCGAGGTGCAGTTGTCAAAGCATGGCGGCACCCCCGACTGGGGGGTTCATCCGGTCGGAGCCTCCGGTGCCACGCTCCGGCGCACCCAGGACAACCGCATCTGGCATCGGATCGGTTTCACCTATTCCGGCACCGTCAGCAGCACCCCCGGAGCGCTGGCCCGGCACCGCCAGTTGCACGTAGCCGACTTCAAGAGTCGCTTCCCTGCATTGGGCGAACCGCAGTTCGAACACAGCTATGCCGGCGGGCTTTGCATGTCGCGCAACAGCGAGCCGTTGTTTCAACGCCTGTCAGAGCGGGTTTTTGTGGTGGCCTGTCAAAACGGCATCGGCGTCACCAAGGGCACCATCCATGGCAAGCTTATTGCGGATTGGGCGGCGGGCAAGGAGTCAGAGTTGCTGAACCATGCCCGCGCCTATGGCACGCCGTGCCGCATTCCCAGAGAGCCGTTTCTGGCACTTGGGGTCAGTGCCAGGCTGAAGCTGGAAGCTTGGAAGGGGCGGATGGAATGAACTCGCCAATTGATCCGACGATTGTAAAGTTGGACCTCGCCGGGCGGCGCGGGCGGCGTGGGCCAAGGGTCAAGGGCGCCATATCGCAGTTGCCCTGGGCACAATTGCACAACCCGATGCCGCCGACAGAGGTGCTCAGCCTCGATCAGGTCGAAACCATCCGCCTGACCTCGCTTCGGCTGCTGGCCGAGGTCGGCATGGAGATGCACGATCCCTGGGCACGGGATGTCCTGAAGGGTGCTGGCTGCCACGTCGATGACGCCAGCATGCGGGTGCGCTTTGATCCGAATTTCGTGGAAGAACAGGTGGCCAAAGCGCCGTCGCAGTTCACCCTGCGCTCCCGCAATCCGCAACGCAGCCTGACATTGGGCGGCAATATCGTCAACATAGGCTCTGTCGTCGGCCCACCCTATTGCAGTGATCTGGACCGCGGGCGGCGCAGTGGCACGACGGAGGACGTGCGCAACTACGTGCGATTGCTGCAATCGCTCAACAGTATCCACTACTTGTATGGCACGCCCTTCGAAGCAATGGATTTGCCGCCCGAAGTGCGCCATTTGCAGGGCTACCTGAACAGCATCGAACTGACAGACAAGGTCTGGGGCTCGTGGATGCTGGGGCGTTTTCGTGCCGAGGATGCGATCAATATGACCTGCCTGGTGTTTGACACCGACCGGGACGGGCTGCAGCGCAACCCCGCGTTGATTGGCAACATCAACACCAATTCGCCATTGGTTCTGGATGCCGCGATGACGCATGGCGCCCGCGCTTTTGCCGAATGTGGCCAGGCCGTCATTGTCACGCCCTTTACCTTGGCCGGGGCGATGGCGCCGGCGACCATAGCAGGTGCCCTGGTCGGGCAGAATGCCGAAGCGCTGGCCGTCATCGCCTTGCTGCAAACCGTCACACCGGGGATGCCGTGTGTTTATGGGTCATTCACCTCGAACGTCGACATGCGCACCGGCGCTCCAGCATTCGGTACGCCCGAATATGCCAAGGCCGCCTTTGCCTCGGGTCAACTGGCACGGTTGCAGGGCTTGCCATGGCGGTCGTCCAACGCCTGCGCCGCCAATGTCGAAGACGCGCAGGCGGCCTACGAGTCCGAGATGTCGATCTGGTCTACCATGATGAGCCATTGCAACCTGATGATTCATGGTGGCGGCTGGCTTGAAGGCGGACTGACCGCCTCGTTTGAAAAACTGATACTTGACGCCGAAATGCTGCAGATGATGATCAGCATGTTCCGGCCGATAGAAGTAGATGACAGCACCCTTGGCCTTTCAACCTTTGCCGAGGTTGGACCAGGCGGCCATTTCTTCGGCGCCGCTGACACCTTGAGCCGTTACGAAGATGCCTTCTATGCTCCCATGGTTTCGGACTGGAGCAATTTCGAAAACTGGCGGGATGCCGGATCGCTTACCGCCAGTCAGCGTGCAAACGGGGTCTGGAAGAAACTGCTGCACGAATATGAGCCACCGGAAATCGACCCGTTTCTGGTCGAAGACCTGAAGGGATATGCCGACCGCCGGAAGTCCGAGATTTCGGCCGGGATCGGGATTGAATAGCCAAACGCCATTGATGGGGGAGGGGATACATGGGCGAAGTCAAGTTGTTCCGAAAGTCCGATCAGGACCTGATACCAACGTCCTCGGGCGCTGCGGTTCAGGGGCTTGTCAATACTTCCTTCAGCACGCGGCTTGGCGCGGGCATCGGTGTTTTCGAAAACTGTGCGATGGAATGGACCGTCACCTACGACGAGGTGCTGTTCATTCTCGAAGGTCAGTTCAGGTTGGAAACCTCGGACGGAACCTTCCACGCGGGACCGGGCGACACGCTCTGGATTCCCGAAGGAACCTGGGTTGTCTACCGCGCCGATGCCCCCGTGACCTTCTTTTACGCTGTAGCGCCAGTGACCGGTTCCCCCTCAACCGGCGTTGCAATGTCACATCCGACGACGAGACCCGCGTGCTGAAACCTTAGGCCGGCGGAGCCAACCCACAGTTGATCATCAGGGACAGACAAAATGAACAAGAACACCGACACCAGACATCCTCTCCATCACGCAGCCATCGCCTACAGCCGGGAGGTCAGTTCCGGGACCATGGAACGCCGTGAATTCCTGACGCGCGCCACCGCCTTGGGGCTTTCGGCGACCGCGGCCTACGGCCTTCTCGGTCTGACCGCGCCCGCCGTACAGGCAGAAACCTCCATGGGCGGGACACTGCGCATGGCGATGGAAACCAAAGCCCTGAAAGACCCACGCACCGCAGATTGGGGTGAGATTTCCAACTTCACCCGCGGTTGGCTTGAATATCTGGTCGAGTATGAGCGGGATGGCACAATGCGTGGCATGCTGCTGGAAAGCTGGGACGCCAACGAGGACGCCACGGAATACACGCTTCATGTACGCAAGGGCGTGACCTGGAGCAATGGTGATGACTTCACCGCCGACGACGTGGCCAACAACATCGCCCGCTGGTGCGACAGCGCCGTCGAGGGCAACTCGATGGCTGGCCGCATGTCGGCTCTGGTGGACCCTGACACCAAGGTCCTGCGCGACGGCGCCGTCAGCGTTGTGGATGACCATACGGTCAAGATCACCCTGCCGAACCCTGACATTTCGATCATCGTTGGTATGGCTGATTATCCGGCAGGGGTTGTTCACAAAAGTTACGACAACGGCGACCCGTCAGTAAATCCTATCGGAACAGGGCCATATATGCCCGAAACCAACCAGGTCGGCGTCAAGCAGGTTCTGGTCCGCAACGCTGCCCTTTCGTGGTGGGGCACTGAAATCTATGGCGGCCCCTATCTTGACCGGATCGAATACATTGACTTCGGCACCGACCAAGCGGCTGTCGTGTCGGCGGCTGGAGCTGGCGAAATCGACATGACCTATCAAACGGTTGGCGATTACGTAGCCGCTATGGACCGCTTGGGATGGGCGAAATCCGAGGCCGTTACGGCCAACACAATCGCCGTGCGGTTCAACCAACTGGCGGACGAATACAAGGACGTCCAGGTCAGAAAGGCACTCCAGATGGCCGTCGACAACAATGTCATCCTTGAGCTTGGCTATTCCGGGCTGGGCACAGCGGCCGAAAACCATCACGTCTGCCCAATTCATCCTGAATACGCAAAACTGCCACCTTTGGTGACAGACAAAGCCGCTGCCAAATCCATGATCGCGGCGGCAGGTATGGCCGACCATGAATTCGAACTCATCTCGATTGACGACAGTTGGCAGTCCTCAACCTGCGATGCCGTCGCCGCCCAGATTCGCGATGCCGGAATCAACATCAAGCGCAAGGTGCTTCCGGGTGCCACATTTTGGAACGACTGGACCAAATATCCGTTCTCGGCTACCGAATGGACGATGCGCCCGCTGGGCGTGCAGGTGCTTGCACTGGCCTATCGCACTGGCGGAAGCTGGAATGAAACGGGGTTCGCCAATCCCGAGTTCGATGCACTGCTCACCGAAGCGATGTCAATTTCGGACGCCAAGAAGCGCAGTGTGGTGATGTCCAAGATCGAGACCGTGATGCAGGATCAGGGCGTGTTGATCCAACCCTACTGGCGTTCTCTGTTTCGCCACATGAAGCCGACCGTCCATGGTGCCGAGATGCACCCCATGCTGGAACATCATCACTACAAATGGTCAATCGGCGCGTAAACTGATGCAGTGAGCCGGGCTCGCCGGGATCGAATTGCAACCACGTTGGAGGTAGGCGTGACGGTTCGTCGGTCGGCCTGCGGGTCACGATCTCGGCAGCGTCAGGAATTTGAGCGAGCCAGAGGGCAAATGCCTCGGTGGGGCAGGGGCCCGGTAAGGCTTGGGACCCGGTTTTCCAGGCGTCCAGCTAGACGTATTCGTATTTCAGAGATCGCCAAAGACGCTTGATGAAGATGTTGCCCAAGTATCGGGCTTTGTCGTCCATCCGTTGCAGTCAGGCGTTGGCAAGCAATTGCCACCTGACCTACGGCCCCGGACCGGTGTTCATTGTCTCGGGCGGCCCGAATTTGTGGATCGCTTCGTTCAGTGCCCCAAGGCAGAAGTCAGCCTTCAGCGTATTAAAGATGCGCCAAGCCAGCACCTGACGGGTGACTCAATCCAAGGTGGCCAAAATAGAAAGGAATCCTTTGCGCATCGGCAGTTAGATGGTGTCGGCGCACCAGACCTGATTTGGCCGGTCGATCCGCAGCCTCGCAGCACCGTCCTGCAACGCCTTCTTCCATTGATGGATCATCGTCGCCTCTCGGTGTGTGCTTGCAAACATCTGCCGGTACCGATGGACTTCATAAAGGGTCGCCAATTCCGACACCGCGCCCTCAGCGATTCCAACGCCGCGCGCGCCTTGAAGGCCGCGTCATGGTTTCTGCGTTTCGACATCTCTGTTCTCCTCATGATTGGGAACCAGAGGCCTGCAGATCATGGCTTTCGTCACTGTCAGATTATCGGCGAGCAGCTCGCAAACCAACTTGCAATGGCCTCCGAAGTAGCATGCCTCATGAATCTTTTGTTTTGAGAACGAGATTGTTTGTGCCTACTTTTGACCAATGGTCAGCGCAATCAAGCAATTGGCGCGGCTTCCAGCCTGGAGGACAACCATGGTTATCAGCCGCCAACGCACAAAACTCGTGCGCGATATTGAAGAGTTTCGGCGGGACTTTTTTCAAGACAAACTGAGTCTTGACCGTCCAGGTGGCAGCCTTCCCGCGGCATGGTTTCTGGGGCCAAAGGCCGAGAACGAGGGCTTCCTGCGCGAGATGATAACGCTTGCGATCGACGAAGCCGTCAAGTCCCGCCGCGACTATAAACCGGAAGATCCGACGACCATCTCGATCGAGGACCTTGAGGATACCGGCTTCAACACCGGACGAATGCTGTTCAAAGCCCGGTTCCAGGAGATCCTCGGCTTTCTGCGGGGCTCTGTACCGATGGCCAGTTACCGCAACCAGAGCCATATGTACTGGGACACTACTCTGCCGAGCGTCGTCGGTTACTTTGCGACGATGCTTTACAACCAGAACAATTGCACACCCGAGGCCTCGCCCATCACTACTGCCCTTGAGATGGAGGTGGGCGACGATCTTTGCCGGATGCTGGGCTATACCATCCCCGACCGCGAGGACGTCAGAAACGGGGCGATCAGGCCGTGGGGCCATATCACCTGCGACGGCAGCGTGGCCAACATCGAAAGCATGTGGGCGGCGCGAAATATCAAGTATCTGGCCGTCGGGCTGGCGGCAGCGATCAGGCACGATCCGGATATGGCGCAGGCGCGGGACGTGACCGTCACTACGCTGCAGGGCAAGCGTCATCGGCTTGTGGATCTAGACAACTGGACACTGCTGAACCTGCCGATCGACCAGGTGATCAAACTGCCCGCACGCATCGCAAAGACCGCCGGCATCGGTGAGCCGGTTCTCAAGGCTGCGCTCGCCTCGCATTCCATTCAGGACCTTGGCCTGTTGGAGTTTCACCGGCGGTTCCTGCCGGATACACCTGCGCCGTGCGTCATGGCGCCTGCCACTGCCCATTACTCCTGGATCAAGGCGGGCTCTTTGCTGGGCCTGGGTCGCGCGGCGGTGCACGGTATCCACGTCGACCTTGATGTCCGCATGGACACGGTTCATCTGCACCGCATGCTCGAAGACTGCCTGAAAGAAGGCCGTCCTGTCGTGCAGGTGGTCGCCGTCATCGGCAGCACGGAAGAAAGCGCGGTCGATCCGCTGCATGAAATCGTCAAGATACGCAACGAATTCCGCGAGCGCGGATTGGAGTTCTCGTTGCATGCCGACGCAGCATGGGGCGGGTATTTCGCGTCAATGTTGCGCGAGTCCAATCTCGATCGGCAATACGCTGCCGCAAGCTCAGACGAAGAGCGTGCTGAGATCGGACGTGCGATCCTCAGAACTTTTGGCGTCGACGATCCCGATGCCATGCCGGATTCCGGCGCGCTGAAAGGTTGGGGGACCGAAGCGATCCTTGACCGCTCGAACGTCATGTTCGCGCCCAACCTTCACCTGAACGACTATGTACGCCGACAATACCGCGCCCTGAAAGACTGCGACACGATCACGGTCGATCCGCATAAAGGCGGCTTCATCGTCTATCCCGCCGGCGCCTTGTGTTACCGTAACGGCGGGCTTCGAAACCTGATCGCGTTTGCCTCGCCGGTCGTCCAGCATGGTGACATTGCGCAATCGGTGGGCTTTTACGGGGTCGAAGGTTCCAAGCCCGGTGCTGCGGCAACTGCAGTTTACTTGTCGCACAGCCTGATACCGACGGACCGCATGGGATACGGCGCATTGCTTGGCAAGTGCATGTACGCAAGCAAGCGCTTCTACGCAGGGCTGATTGGTATGGCGGGTCCCGATGATCCGTTCTACGTCACCACGTTTCAGCGGTTGCCTGCAGAGAAGGTCGGCGCGACCCGCACCGAAGTACGCAAACAGATCGACATGATCCGGAATCAGATCTTCGCCGCACCTGATGACGATCACCTGATGGCAGCTCTTGCACAGGATTTCGAATTGCGCGGTCTCTTTTCCGAAATGGGATCCGACCAATGCATTGTGGCCTATACCTTCAATTATATCGACGCATACGCGCAGAACCGCAAGATTTCGAGACTCAATGAGATGAACGAGCGCATGTTCGAAGCCATGAGCATGCAAGAATTCAGCGATGAAGGCGTGCCGGAAGTCGATTTATTGGTCACTGCCTCGAGTTTCGACCCTGAGGTCTACGGACAGGAATTTGTGGATCACTATGCGCGCAGAATAGGCGTGAACCCGGAACCGGGCGTTGGCATCAAGTTCCTGATTTCAACCCAGCAAAACCCGTGGTTGACCCAGACAAAACATGGGGATTTTACGCCAACGGTGATAGACGTCTTGCGCAATGTGGCGCGAGAAGCCGCAACCCACGTCATCGAACAGCACAAGTACGACGACGGCAGGGAATACTACCGCGGTGCCAATTCGCCCTATCAGGGCCCCGACCAGACTACCCCAGGCGAGCCAGCGACACACCAGCATGCCCTTGCTGGCGCAAAGACCAAGGGACACTGACGCAAGATGTCGCACGACATGCACAGCCTGCACCATGGAGCATCCGATTCATCGGCCGCAGTCGAACCACACCTCGCCAATGTCGTTGACAATCCTCCGCATCTTCATGCCTTTTCCCTGGTCGGCGACAAGCATGTTTTTGCGATCCACATGACGCAGTACCATCATGAGGTGCACAAGTATCAGATTGCCTACCGGGTCGAATTACCGGATGTGGTTCTGGAGGAGTACCGCCAGGTCCGGCGCAACAATCCGGGCGATTTCATTGTGATGTGCAATCACGCAAAGGACCCATTCATCATACCGGCGATCCCGGCAGGCGAAAAGCCGACTTTTCGGGCCAACATATTTCAAGGCATGCCCTCGTTTCCGCCCCAGTTCCTCGATGACCCGCACTTCTTTCCATGGGATCCGGTCAAGGTCGTTCGGCCGATCGCCGGAGATTTTACTGCTACAGTTGGACGGATGGTCATGTTTCGCCCTTTTGCGCATCACTACCAGCAGCCCGAGATCGCGACCTATCTGCTTTTTGGTGAAGGAGGCGAAGCGCATATGACCAACCTGCAGACGGCGAGCCTCGCCAGCGGGCCGTTCATGCCCGATGCCTTCGGCCCCGACTACGACCATCAACTCACCCTCAAATCGGCTCCGAATTGGCTCAGCCCGACGCTTCTGAAGGCCGGCGTGATCGTGACGGTGCCTGCAGTCCGGCTGCGCAACGACGCGGGTCTTCCGACAATTCCCTGTGCCAGCCCTTTCGCCAACGGCGAGACGATCGAGGTGATGTATCGTGGGATGGGGCCGGTACGACAAATCACCGTAGGGCATAGTGTGTTGTGCGCCACGGGCGTTTCGAACAGCGAAGCAGTAATGCCTTGCTCGGATGAGGCGTCGATGAATATTTCCCGCACGCCCGAACGTTTCCTTATCACAAATCAATAGGGCGAGGGTCTCGATGAAATACGACTACGAAAAGCAGGATGGCAACGAAGAAGTTTGGAAACTTGTCCTGATTGAAGGACACCCACTTTTGATTTCCAAGAGAAAGCGGTTCGGGATTCTTCCCAGCGACCCGCGGTGCAAGCTCTGCACTGCTCCTTTTCGGGGTGCCGGCGGCTGGTTTCTGAGCAAGTTCAGAGGCATAAGACAATCCAAGCGCAACCCGCTTTTTTGCAACGCCTGCGACGAGTTTCTAAGGGCCTATCCCGGCGGGACCGAGACGCCCATGACGATGATGTTCGTCGATATCCGCAACTCAACGGGTCTTTCATCGCAGATGCCATCCAAGGCGTTCAGGGATCTTGTATCCAAACTCCGCAATCTTGCCCTGGATGCAATGGCCAAGACCGACGGGTCGGTGCTGGAATTCATTGGCGATGGCGTGGTCGCCGTCTGGCCTCCGGGAATTGCTGGCCCCGATCATGCTCAAAAGGGTATTGCCGCCGCACGACGCTTGCTTGATGACGTGAAAGAACTGGCCGAAGAGGGGGTCGATCTTCCAATAGGGATTGGCGTGCATACCGGAGAAGCCTTCCTTGGCACTATTGCATCGGTCAGCAACGACATTCAGGACATTTGTGCATTTGGACATGAGGTCAATCTTGTTGCCCGGATATCAGCCGCCGCTCCGGCAGGGCAGGCCCTGATCAGCAAGTCGACCTGCGATGCAGCGAAGCATCCTTATGAGGACACTCAGTTTCAGCAACCCACGCTCAAAGGAATTGAGGGGCCGATCTCCGTTTTGGCTTTGGGATAGGGTACAAGACTGTCCATCCAGACTGCTTCGGAACGATCTGCGATTACGGCCAACAAGAGAGGTAATTAGATCACGCCTGTATTATTGGCGAGAAGGCGGGTCGGGATGGGCGTTCAGGTAAAGGCCTCAATTGTGCATTGGCTCAAAATGTTCTCTAATTCATTGAGCCTTCCGCTGCAGAGATTCCAGCGCACGCCATCGCGCCCCAAACCGGAGGCAGCGCGGTTTGAATTTGGTAAGGAATGCGACCTTGAGCATCTACGAAATCGCCGGCCTGGTGGGGGTCGTTTTTTACCTCGGCTCTTATCTGGCGTTACAGTTGGCAATTCTGGAAGGCAGCGGATATCCGTATGCGTCGTTGAACTTGTTGGCCGCGGCAATGATCTTGATATCGCTCAGCGAAAGCTTCAACTTGTGGTCGGCGATCATCCAGGTCAGCTGGATTCTCATTAGCATCGTGGGCATGGGCCTTTACTATTTCAAGACACGGGCAATCAGATTCACCCCGCAAGAGCGCGCATTCCTCGACGCCAAGTTTCCGCAGATTTCACCGATTGAAGCGCGCAAATTCCTGGCGGCAGGCCGTTGGTGGACGGGCAATCCCGGAATCGTCATTGCCACCCAGGGCCAAGTGACCGGCCAGTTGCACTATATGGCCGATGGTGCGGCCCGCGTGGACATGGACGGCCGACAGATCGGCACCGTCCAGGAGTGCAAGTATATTGGCGAACTGACCTGGTTCAACGGCGAGCCTGCCACCGCTACGGTCACTCTGGAACAACCGTCGCGCCTGTTTTCGGTCGATGCATCTACCCTTCAAGCGCTTTGTGCGAGGCGACCGGATCTTCGGCTGCATATCGAGAACAGCACGAAGCTGGATACCCGTGACAAGCTGCTGGCCGCCAATCGCCGGTTCCTGAGCGAGACGGAAGCGCATGGATGAACCGCCGCGCGACAGGGGCTGGCTGGACGTGCTGGACCAGGTGCAGGCCGACCTGGTCGACCTGCTGAAGCCTGTTGCCAGAACGGTCTCGTTGCGGGCCGGGGAGTCGTTGTTCCTGCAAGGGGACGATGCGCGCGAGCTTTACAGTCTGCTGTCCGGCCGGTTGGAGGTTTGCGTCCTGTCCGAAAGCGGGCAGAATTTGGCGCTGAATGTTCTTGGCCCAGGACAAGTCTTTGGCGAAATCGCCTTGTTCGACCGGGGCCGCCGCACTGCTACGGTCGCGGCGCTGGAAGCGTCGCGGCTTCTGTGTGCAAGCGCGGCGGCGCTGGATCAAGAGATGCGGCGCAACCCGGATCTCGCTGCGGCGCTTTTGCGACTTGCCGTGGGCCGCGCCAGATGGATCAGCGAGCAGATGGAAAACTTGGCCTTTGCGGCGCTAAATGTTCGCTTGGCGCGGCGCTTGCTGTACCTACAGCACAGGCTTGGCGAAGCGGACGGCAGCATTGCCGTGTCCCAGACAGCGCTTGGCGGTCACGTCAGCGCCACGCGCGAGGCGGTCTCCAAGACGATGGCCCATTGGAAACGCGAAGGAATAGTCGAAATCGGACGCGGCTGGGTCATGATCCGCGATCCAGATCGCCTGCGGATCCTGTCGGCGTTGCCGCCCACAATTTAGCAGCCAAATGTGAACCGCTTCACATACGCCGCTCCCTCAAATCCTCAATCTCGCTGCTGACCGCGCTTGCGCGGTGAATCGATTACGGGCCGGGCTTTCGCGGCCTGTAAGCGGTTCACCGACCGAAAAGCCGGCATCCCGTAGCCATTGGAGCGAGGTCGCAATGACTGTGCAGGCGCAGAAAATCAGTCACCCGGTCGATGCCATCGTACCCAGCCAAACATCTGCGGAACTGCAGGGTTGGTCAAATGTCACCGGGCCGTGCTGATGCACCCCGCAAGCAGGGCAACGGGAGTTCCCCTGGTCCTGTTGGCGGCGTCCCTGTGGGCCACTGTGGGTGTCGCGGCGCAACTTGTTCCGGCCGCGTCGGAATTTCCACCCGAAATCCTCGGGTTTGCGCGCACTGCCATCGCCGGTCCGGTCCTCCTTTTGGTTGCAATTATCGTGCCGGGACCGAAGGCGATCCGCTTGACCAGATTGAATCCTGCCGGATTGGTGGTTTTCGCCACGTCGAACGCAATATTTCAGATCGGGCTCTTCCGCTGCTTTGCCATTCTTGGCGTCACTGTCACGGTGTATTTGACGGTGTGCCTGCCGCCGCTCATGGCGATGGTCTGGAACTGGCTACGTCAACGCGAATCCGTTGGGGTCGGCAACGTGCTGGCCCTGGCGCACGCTGTGACCGGGCTTTGGTTGATTGGGCATGGCTTTGCGTTTGGTGGCACTGGAATGCCCTCGTCAGAGGGTATTGTCATGGCGATTATTGCTTCACTCGCCTTTGTCACGATGACGGACGCGGCGCGGACGCTCGGCCGGACGGAGCCGCCCTTGCTGATCACCGGGGCCGGTCTGACGCTTTCGAGCGCCCTGCTGCTGCTGACGTTGCCGGTCATCGGCGTCGCAAGCCTTTCGGTGATGACGGCGGCACTCGGAGATCCGACGATCCTTGGACTGGCAATTTATCTTGGGCTTGGCCCGACCGCACTTGCCTATGTCTGCTACTGTGCTGGCATCGCGAGGTGCCGGTCAGTCTTGGTCGGGCTGATCGCGTCGATGATCGAACCGGCAATCGCGGCAGTATTGGCAATCTCGATTCTGTCCGACAAGCCTTCGATGGCCGAGGCAGTGGGCTGCTCGCTTCTGATGATCGCGATTTTGATCCTGTGGCAAAGCGAACGCGGCCTCGCCCGCAGGCGGATCGAGGCCGCGTCTGCCGCTTCG
>JBDTQR010000067.1:0-20855 GCA_039932095.1 bacterium
CGGGCATCGCAAAGAAGGCGCTTTCGTCGGCGACACGGACCTGGGTGGCAGAGGCCAGCTCCATCCCGCCGCCAACCGCAGCGCCGTGAATGGCAGAGAACCACGGGATCGGGCCGAATTCGATCAATGAGAACACCTCATGCCAGCGGCGAGACCCGTGAACGCCTTCGATCGGGGTTTTCTTGACATGCTCGGCAAGGTCAAGTCCGGCGCAGAAGTGCTTGCCATGGCCGAAGATCACCCCGGCCTTGGCTTCACCCCGCGCACGCAGCACGGCCCGAGCAATTTCTTCGACAAACCGATCCGAAATCGCGTTACGCTTTTCGGGCCGGTTCAGACCCAGGATCGCCACATCGCCATCCAGCTCGTAGCTTACATAGTCCGAGGATGCGTCCACCCAGTCCTCCTGTCTGTGCAATTTTTTCTATACGGGCAAATATTCTTCGCGTAAACCGTTTCCATGGAAAATGTTGTCGGGAGGACAAATGACCAGTCCCCGCTACCGCGCCGTGGAGCTGTGGCACCCGCGCCTTGTTGACGAGCGCCGGGCCGATGGCTCTTGGCTGCTCTGGCAGGAGGAACCCCTTGGCCCCTATCCGCGCTGCCTGTCTGACCGCATTCTGCACTGGGCCGCTCAGGTGCCGGAGCGGACCTGGATGGCCGAGCGGGATGCGACCGGCGGCTGGCGGCGGGTCAGCTATGGCCAGTTGGGCGGGCTCTTGGGGCGCGTGGGATCGTTCCTGATCGGGCTTGGCCTGTCAGTCGAGCGGCCGTTGATGATCCTGTCGGGCAATTCGATTGAACATGCGGTTCTTGCACTTGGGGCCCAGCATGTCGGCATCCCTTCGGCGGCGGTGGCCCCGGCCTATGCGCTGATCGGCGACGCCACAAAGCTGGCTGCCGTTGCGGGCCAGGTCACACCCGGCGCGGTTTTTGCCGGCGATCTGGACAAGTTCGGCCCGGCGATTGCGCGGGTCTTCGGCCCTGATGTGACAGTGATCGGTCTTGGCGGGTCGCTGCCAGACCGTCGGGTCTTTGGTTGGTCACAGGTGATCGGTACCGACGTTTCGGACACGGCCCGCGCCCGGGCGGCCGCGGTGGATGGCGACGCGGTGGCCAAATTCCTGTTCACCTCCGGCACCACCGGCGCGCCCAAGGCGGTCATCCAGACTCAGAGGATGCTCTGCTCGAACATGGAGATGGTGCGTGACTGCTATGCCTATCTGACCGACGAGCCGCCGGTACTGGTCGATTGGGCACCGTGGAACCATGTCGCGTCGGGCACCAAGGTGTTCAACATGGCGCTGTACAACGGCGGCACCTATTACATCGACGCGGGCAACCCCTCACCCAAGGGCATTCAGGAAACCATCCGCAACCTGCGCGAAATCTCACCAACCTGGTATTTCAACGTGCCGGCCGGTTATGAAATGCTGGTAGAGGCGATGGAGACTGACGCCGCACTGGCGCAGACTTTCTACAAGGACGCCAAGCTGTTGCTCTATGCAGGTGCCGGCATGGCCAAGCACACCTGGGACGGGCTGGAACGGCTGTCCGAACGGACCATTGGCGCGCGCACCCTGCTGTGCGCCGGTCTGGGCAGCACCGAAACCGCGCCTTTCGCCCTGTTCTGCACCGATCCGCAATCCGGGCCGGGCAATATCGGCATCCCGGCCAAGGGTCTTGTGATCAAGCTGGTGCCGACCGAAGGCAAGCTGGAGCTGCATGTCAAGGGCCCCTCGGTGACGCCCGGCTATTGGCGCGCGCCCGAACTTGCGGCGCAGGTCTTTGACGCCGAGGGCTTTTACAACATGGGTGACGCGGTGGTGCCGGTGGATGCAACCGACCCGGCCAAGGGCTTTCGCTTCGATGGCCGCACCGCCGAGAATTTCAAGCTGAACACCGGGACCTGGGTTGCGGTGGGCACGCTGCGCGCGGCGCTGATCGATGCGATGGGCGGGTTGATCCGTGATGCCGTTTTGGCGGGGGAGGGTGAGGCAGAGTTGGGCGCGCTGATGGTGCCATTCCGGCCGGGTCTGGAAAGGCTGCTGCCCGAGGGGACCGAACTGAGCGATGCGGCGCTGTACGCCCATCCGGTTGTAGCGGCGGAACTGGCTCGCAGGCTTGGCGCCTTCGCGGCACAGGCCACCGGATCCTCCAACCGGGTGGCGCGGGCAACGCTGCTGGTCGAGCCGCTTCGGCTGGAAAAGGGCGAGGTGACGGACAAGGGATCGATCAACCAGCGCGCCGTGTTGCGCCAGCGGCCGGAGGCCGTGGCGGCACTGTTTGCCGGCGGCAAAGGTGTGATCGTGGCGGCGGCACAGACGGGAAATCAGACGGTTGTGGGAGAGCGGGATGAAACTTGAAGGAGCAAGCACCATTGTCACCGGGGGCGGCTCGGGTCTGGGCGAGGCCACGGCGCGGCTGCTTTCGGCCAAGGGTGCGAACCTGGGGGTGCTGGACGTCGATGGCGACAAAGCGGCGGCAGTGGCGGCGGATCTGGGTGGCGTGGCGCTGGTTGCCGATGTGACCTCGGAAGACAGCGTGCGGGCGGCACTGGCGGCACAGGCCGCTGTCTTTGGCCCGGCCCGCATCCTGATCAACTGCGCCGGCATCGGCACCGGCGAGCGGGTTCTTGGCCGCGAAGGTCCGATGCCGCTGGCCAACTTTGAACGGGTGGTCCGGGTCAATCTGCTGGGCACCTTCAACATGCTGCGGCTGGTTGCGGCGGATATGGCCGGGATTGCCGTGCCATCGGGTGAAAGCCGCGGGGTGATCGTCAACACCGCATCGGTCGCGGCCTTCGAGGGTCAGATCGGTCAGGCCGCCTACAGCGCGTCCAAAGGCGGCATCGTTGCGATGGGCCTGCCACTGGCGCGGGAATTCGCCCGGCTTGGCATAAGGGTGAACACCATTGCGCCGGGCATTTTCCTGACGCCGTTGCTGCATACTCTGCCCGAGGCGGCACAGTCGGCCCTCGCTGCAAGCATCACCTATCCGCCGCGCCTTGGTGACCCAATTGAATTCGCCCATGCCGTTCTGTTTGCCATCGAGAACGAATACCTGAACGCCGAGGTGATCCGGCTGGACGGAGCCACCCGTCTGGCCGCGAAGTAGATGGCCGGCACCGACCAACCCGCCCGGTTTCTGACCCTTCTTGCACGATCACCGCGCTGGACACGGCTGTGCGACCTGCGGCCGGGGCTTGATTTCGGCTTGGCAGAAAGCGTTCTGGATGCGGCGGGAAAGCTGGCTGACAGCGTGCTGGCTCCACTGGATCTGCAGGCTGATCGGCAGGGCTGCCGTTTGGAACACGGCCGGGTACAGGTGCCCGAGGGCTATGCTGCAGCCTACGCGACTTTGGCAAAGGGTGGCTGGATCGGGCTTGACCTGCCCGAAACCTTGGGCGGTTCCGGCCTGCCCAAGACCTTTGCCGCACTGACCGGCGCGCTGTTTGACGAGGCTTGCCCTGCCTTCATGATGGCCCCCGGTGCCAGCCGCGCAGCCGGCCATCTTCTGGCCCGCCATGCGCCCGATCTGGCGGCAGACTGGGTCCCGGCCCTGATTGCGGGCGACCGGACGGCGACGATCTGCCTGTCGGAACCCGGCGCAGGTTCGGATGTCGGGCGCATCCGCACGCGGGCCGATGTGCTGGACGGTATCTGGCGCATCACCGGCGAAAAGTGCTGGATCAGCTTTGGCGATCATCGGTTGACTCCGGTGATCGGCCACCTGATCCTCGCCCGCAGCAACATGGCTGCGGGGACAGGCGGGCTGTCGCTGTACCTCTGCCCCTCAGTCTGGGACGGTAAGCCGAATGGCATCCATCTGCTCGGGATCGAAGAAAAGCTTGGCCTCCACGGCTCTCCCACCTGCGCGCTGCGCTTTGAGGATGCCCGCGCCTGGGCCATTGGCGCCGAAGGTCAGGGGCTGAGGACCCTGTTCGACATGATCGAACTGATGCGCCTGCAAACCGGTGGGCAGGGCCTCGGCCTCGCCTCACGGGCCTGCCGAATCGCGGAAACCTATGCACAGACCCGTCTGCAAGGCGGTGCGCCCACGGTGCCGCCCGTGCCGATTGCGACCCATCCCGACGTGGTGCGCCAATTGCGGCTGATGCGCGACCGCACCGAACTTTTGCGCGCAGCAGTGGTTGAACTGGGCCTGATGCTCGATCTGGGCGATACGGCGCTTGCGGCCTTGCTGTTGCCGCTCATCAAGAATTTCGGCGCTGAAACCGGGTTCAAGGTTTCCTCGTCTGGCATCCAGGTTCTTGGAGGTGCCGGATATACCCGCGATTGGCCCCTGGAGCGGGGCCTGCGGGACGCGCGGATTCTGTCGATCTACGAGGGCACGACGGGCATGCAGGGGCTCGACTTTCTGGAACGGCGACTGATCCGCGACAGCAGCGGGTTCGCGGAGTTTCTGGGGGAACTGACGCCCGTCGCCCCGGCGATTGCTGCCCGGCTTCGCACGATTGCCGCCACGCTGACAGACTGTCCTGACCCGATGCGCAGGGCGGCCGCGGCGGACGCCTGGTTGCGGGCTGGCTACCTTGGCGTCACGGCCTGGCTGGCACCCCGGCTGGACCGGGACGTGACAGTGGCCTTGCCCGAACGGCTGGAGGTCTTGGCGGCAGAAATAGCTGCAGCCCTCGGGTCGGGACAAAATACCGAGGCATGACCTTAGGCGACGTGGCGCAGCGCGGTGCGACCCAGCAGGGTCAACAGCGGCAACGCTTCATAATCCATCAGCGCCCGGTAGGGCAGTTGCGCTCCGGTGCCATAGGCCGACATCAGGCAGCAGCCGTCTGCCGTGAAGGTCACCGGTCTGCCGAAGTCCAGTGCCACCGAGTCGGTCAGGGCGCGGCGTTCATCCTTGACCGCAACCTGATTGTCGCACAGCGAACCTGCCGAAATCAGTGCCTCTTCGACTCCATAGAGATATTCCACCGATGCGCCCGAGATCAGCACCAGCTGGTCCGAAGATACCAGAATATCCTGCGTCAGGCCAAAGAAAGGGCTGCGCAGGACAACAGGGGCAAAGCTGCCCCGACTGGGCAGGCTGCGATGGATCAGGCCTTGTAACGGCAGGAACCCGTGGTCGAGCGTTGCAATCAGGTCGCCGGGTTTCAACAGGCTGGCACGGACCGGGCCTCGCCGTGTTTCGACCGGAGTGTTCAGGCCAATCCACGGCGCGCGGTCTGGCAGAATATCCGCGTTGGTGGCACCAAACCACAGGGTTGCATTGTGACGCTTGCTGCCCTCGGCCCCGGTGCAGAGCGCATGCAGGTCGGCATGGGTCAGCGCCAGCGGGTGCGGGCCGGTGGCGATGCAGACCAGGCTTTCGCCCAGCACGTCATAGGTAAGTTGCCAGTGCTGGCGCGGGGTGTCCGGGGCTGCATCATAGCTCAGCGACATCCGGGCCGTGCCGCTGCGCTGGGGCAGCGGACCCTTCAGGACATGGCGTTTGACCGCGCTGCCCTGACGGTGCAACACCGAAAGACCCGTGTCGGGGTCGAAGAACACCGACAGGGTGTTGGTATCGGACTTCCAATGCAGCAGGACCGCCGGTTCAACGATGGGCAGGGCAAATTCCAGCACAAAAAGCCCGCGTTCCAGCACGGCCTGGGCCGCAGGAGGCGGATCGATGCGGTCCGACAGGGCGATCCAGTCAGCCATCGGGCGACGGTCAGGACCGCTGAACGGGGAGTGCGACGGGGGAGTTCACGACTGCCTCTGATATTGGGCGGGCTTTCCGCCGGGTTGACTGCCTGTGTCGGGTCTTTGACCCTTGTCCTGCCTCTGGACTTGTTATTGCCACACGTTTACGCGGTTTGGGGCCGCCTGTCACGCCCCTTGGGCGGCGCTGTTGCGTCGGGGCATCAGAAGGATGCAAAAATGGCATTGTCCGCTCCGTTGGACCCCGTGGCGCTGACCGCCGCCCTGATCCGCTGTCCGTCCGTCACGCCGGCTGAGGGTGGGGCGCTGGTGCTGTTGCAACGCGTGCTGGAAGGCGCGGGGTTCGAGTGTCACCGGGTCGACCGTGGCGAGGTCAGCAATCTGTTCGCCCGCTGGGGCCTGCGCGGCGCCAACAAATCCTTCGGCTTCAACGGCCATACCGACGTGGTGCCGGTTGGCGATGCGACCGCCTGGACCCATGATCCGTTCGGCGCTGAGGTGGTGGAGGGCTGGATGTATGGCCGTGGCGCGACTGATATGAAGTCTGGCGTGGCGGCCTTTGTCGCGGCTGCGGTCGATTTCGTCCAGGCGACGCCGCCGGATGGGTCGGTGGTGCTGACCATCACCGGCGATGAAGAAGGTACCTCGGTCGACGGCACTTTGGCGCTGCTGGACTGGATGGCGGTGCAGGGCGAACGGATGAGCCATTGTCTGGTGGGCGAGCCGACCTGCCCCGACACGTTGGGCGACATGATGAAGATCGGCCGGCGCGGCTCGATGACTGCCTATTTCACCGCGAATGGCGTGCAGGGCCATTCCGCCTATCCGCACCGCGCCAGGAACCCGATGTCGGCTCTGGTGGCGCTGCTGGCGCGGCTGGAGGCGGTGCCGCTGGATCAGGGAACCGGGCATTTCGACGCCTCCACCCTCGCCATCACCACCATCGACTGCGGCAATCCGGCGACCAATGTGATCCCGGCCCGGGGTCAGGCGACGGTGAACATCCGGTTCAACGATGCCCATTCCGGGGCCAGTCTGACGGAATGGCTGCGCGGCCATGCGACGGCGGTGCAGGCGGCGACCGGGGTGGAAATCGGAATGCGGGTCCATATTTCCGGCGAAAGCTTTCTGACACCACCGGGGGAGTTGTCGGACCTGATCGCGCGGGCGGTGGAGGCAGAGACCGGACTGGTGCCGGTACCCTCGACCTCAGGCGGCACCTCGGACGCCCGGTTTGTGAAATCCCATTGCCCGGTGGTGGAGTTCGGGCTGGTCGGGCGCACGATGCATCAGGTCGATGAACGGGTGGAGGTCGCGCAAATCGGCAAGCTGAAAGCGATTTATACGAGGGTGCTGCGGGAGTATTTCGCGTGACCTTTGAGGTGGTGGAGACCCGGGACATCGCGCTGTGTCAGCATCTGCGCCGGGTGGTGTTCACGCTGGAACAGGGCGTGTCGGTCGCCGATGAGGTTGACGGTCGCGATAGCGAGGCGCGGCATCTGCTGGCGCTGCGCGATGGGATCCCGGTCGGCACGGCGCGGCTGCTGACCGAAAGCGACTATGGCAAGATCGGCCGGGTCTGCGTGCTGGCCGAGGCGAGGGGCGCAGGCGTCGGCGCGGCGCTGATCCGGGCCGGGGTGGCGCTGTTTCGCGGCGTGCCGGGGGTCAGCAAGGTCAAGCTTGGCGCGCAGACCCATGCGCTGGGGTTTTATGAAGCACTGGGGTTTCACGCCATTGGCGACATCTATCAGGACGCCGGGATTGCCCACCGCGACATGGTCCTCGCCTTGCGCTGATATCCCGGCATTGCACTGGCCCTAAGTCCCGGCTGCCAGAAACTCCAGCCGGTTGCCGACCGGGTCGGTGGTGAAAAATCGTCTGCGGTCCGGGATACTGTGATCCCAGATCAGCCGAACATCGCGGGCGGTCAGCGCCTTGGCGATGCCGTCAAGATCGGTGGTGGCAAAGCCGGGATGGGCCTTGGTCGCCGGGGTGAAATCCGGGTCGACCCCAAGATGCAGCTCGACCTGACCGCAGCGCAGCCACAGTCCCCCGCGCGCCTGCAGGGGCTCGGGCTTGTCCAGTTCGACAAAGCCAAGGGCAAGCCAGAACGGTCGGCAGCGATCTTCGGAACCTTTGGGGATGGCAAGCTGGATATGGTCGATTTGAAGGTCTGGCATGGCGGCGGATCCGGTCTCAGGGCAGATGGACGGCAATCAGACGGCGCGCAATCGTCAGATAATGCCCCGACTTGGCTGCCATCCCCGGCTCGGCCAGGCGCGCGGCGATCCAGCCGAGATAGCTGGCCGCCCGCAGCACGATGAACAGCGGCAGCAGGGTCAGATCGGGCAATGGGCGCTGGGTGACGTAGCCGGACAGCAGCGCAGCTTGCAAGGCGGGGAAGTCGGGCTCATCGACGGCCTTGTAAAGCGTGGTGGCGATGTCGAAAAGCCGGTAGCCATAGCCGCTGTCGTCAAAGTCGATGAAATGGACATGGTCGCCGTCAACCAGCACGTTTTCGTTGACCAGATCGGCGTGGATCAGGCCGTAGTCGCCCGCAGCTTCAGCCAGCTTTTGCTGGGCATAGCCGCGCAGGCGCAAAAGCGCCGCGCGGTCGTCAGGGGTGCCGCAGTCCCAGAACCGGCCCCAGACCGGCGCGTCACCGATCAGCCCGTCGCTGTTCCAATGGGGTCGGGCAAAACAGGGTGGCGGGGTCCACTGGTCGGTCAGGCGGTGCAGGCGGGCCATCTGCGAACCAATGTTGTGGAAGAGCCGTGTCCGCGCCGGTCCGGTGTAGGCAAGCGGCTGGCCCGAACGGCCCATGGGCTGGCCCGGCAACCAACTGAGCAGGCTCGCCTGCCGCCCGTCCACTGTGACCAGCAGCGTGCCGTCAGCGGTCGGCGCCGGTTTGGGGACCAGCAGGCCGGACTGCGCCAGCATCGCCATAAGGTCGAGTTCGGATTGCAACCCCTGCGCGTCATGGTAACCGGCGCGGTGCAGCCGCAGGGCGTGCGGGCCCACGGTGGTATCAACCCGGTACACCAGGTTTTCGCGCCGCATGAACAGCTTGGGCGCAGAAGTAATCTGCGGCCACTGGCCGGCGGCGCGGCGGGCGAGCGTGTCAAGGTTGTCCATTTGGTCTCAGGCTGCTGTGCGTCCCAGCGTGGGATCGGGTCACGGCCACGTCAACCCCGGTTGGCGCGTATCCGTCCGGGCAGATTGCGAACTTGATCACTGGGCCGTGCGGCGGCGGCGTTCTCGGTAGGCGTTGAACTGGGTGTCCGCCAGCACACCGATCAGGATGACCGACCCTGTCACGGCGAAGTTCAACGACGACGGGATGCCAAGCAGGTTGACCAGGTTCTGCAGGACCTGCAACAGCACTGCCCCCAGCACCACACCGACAATCGATCCTTCACCGCCGCGCAGCGAGAAGCCGCCGAGGACCGAGGCGGCAATGGCATAAAGCTCGTAGAAGTTGCCATGCGAGGACGGCGAAATCGACTTGGTGTACATCGCGAAGAAAATCGCCGAGATCGAGGTCAGCACACCGCAGATCACATAGGCGGCGACGATGACCTTCTGGGTCGGAATGCCGGAATAGCGCGCGGCTTCCTCATTCTTGCCCACGGCTTGCAGGTAGCGGCCAAAGACCGATCGGTGCAGAACCACCCACATCAACGCGGCGATGATCAACATGGCGATGAACGACACCGGCACCCCGCCGATCCGGCCGATGGTCAGCTGCTCCAGCCACGGAAAGCTGAGGCCGAAGCCGAAGCCGGCGGCGGCGTCGGCGGTGTAGAAACGCGCGACCCCGCGATAGATCAGCAAGCCGCAAAGGGTGACGATGAAGGGTTGCAGGCCCAGTTTGGTGATCATCAGCCCGTGCAACAGGCCGATCAACGCACCAAAGGCCATCATCAGCAGCACGGCGGCTGGCCATGGCATGTGATGGTTCACCAGGAAATCGACGAAGAACACGCCCAGCAACGCGATGACCGATCCGACCGACAGTTCGATGCCGCCGGTGATTATGACGATCGCCTGACCGATGGCGACGATGCCGAACAGACCGATCAGGTTGGCGGTGTTGCCGAGGTTGATCGCCGACAGGAACAGGGGGTTCTTCAGCGCCACCGCCGCCCCTACGACAAGGATCAGCAACAACAGTCCGATGTCTTTCTTGGTCACGCTGCCTGTTCCTTATGTTCCCGCGAGACGGCCAGTTGCATCACGCTCTGCTCGCTCAGATCGTCGCGCCCGAGGATGCCGTTGATCCGGCCTTCATGCATCACTGCGACCCGGTCAGAGACACCGATCACCTCTTCCATGTCCGACGAAATCATCAGTATCGCGATGCCGCTGTCGGCCAGCCGCCGCAGCATGGCGTAGATGTCCTGCTTGGCGCCGACATCGATGCCACGGGTCGGTTCGTCACAGATCAAGACCTTGGGCGCCAGCGACAGCCATTTGGCCAGGACCACCTTCTGCTGGTTGCCGCCCGACAGCGTGCCACCCAGCACGTCCACATCATGGGCGCGGATGTCCATTTCGCCCTTCATCCTGAGCGCAGTGTCGTGAATGCGTCCAGCCTGCACCAGCCCACCCGACGCATGGCCCTTCATGTCGACGAGCGCGATGTTTTCGGCGATGGACAGGTCCAGCAGCAGGCCGGATTTCTTGCGGTCTTCGGGCACCAGAAACACCCCGGCGGCGATGGCCAGTTGCGGGCTGCCGGGGGGCAAGGCCACGCCCTGCACCAGCACTTCACCCGCCAGTGCCCGGTCGATGCCAAAGACCGTTCGGGCCAGTTCGGTGCGCCCAGCCCCGATCAGTCCGGCCAGACCGACGATCTCACCGGCATGCAAGGTCATGTCGACCTTTTCGGTCGGCCATTCGGCGGTCGTGACACCGCGCAATTCCAGCACCGGCGCGCCAAGCGAGATGGAGGGCGGCGTATAAAGCGCCTTCAGATCGCGCCCGATCATCAGCCGGATCATCGCCGGCGGCGAGATTTCGTCCTGCGCCAGCCGTCCGGCAGGTTTGCCGTCGCGCAATGCCACGATGCGGTCGGCACAGACAGTCAACTCGTTCAGGCGGTGGGTGACAAAGATCACGCAGACGCCGCGCGCCTTCAACTGACGGATCACGCCCAGCAGGCGGTCGGTTTCGGCCATGGTCAGGCTGGAGGTCGGCTCATCAAGGATCAGCAGCCTTGCGTTCTGCGATAGCGCCTTGGCGATTTCAAGGATTTGTCGCGCCGCAATCGGCAACTCTTCGACCATGGTCCCGGGCCCGAACTCGGCGCCCAGCATGTCAAGATAGGGCTGCACCAGCGTCGCCATCTTCTTGCGGTCGACCAAACGCAACGGTCCACCCATCAGGGGTTCGCGGCCAATGAACACATTGCCCGCCACATCAAGATTGTCGAACAGGTTCAGTTCCTGATGCACGAAGGCGATGCCCGCCTCCATCGACTGCTGGACGGACAGATTGGCATGGTCCTGTCCATCCAGCACGATATGGCCAGAGGTCGGCTGCACCACGCCGCCCAGAATCTTCATCAGCGTACTTTTGCCCGCCCCGTTTTCGCCGATCAGCCCGATGATCTCACCGGGCCGCGCCTCCAACGCCACATGGTCCAGCGCCTGCACGCCGGGATAGGTTTTGCAGATGTCCGTCAGGACCAGAAACGGGTCGGCCATTGATCACCATAAAATGGGGCCGATGTCAGGTTACCCGACATCGGCCCTTTGTCAAAAGCCTTAGCCGCCGATCATGGTTTTCAGATCAGAGGAGAATTGATCGACATTGTCCTTGTTGATCACCTTGGTCGGGATGATGATCAGGCCGTCGGCCGGAACCATCGACTTGTCGCCGTTCAGATAGGCTGCCATCAGCTTCATGCCCTGATAGCCCCATTCGAACGGCTGCTGCACGACGGTGGAGGCAAACGAGCCTTCCTTGACCGCGCCCAGCGTCACCGGATCTTCGTCAAACGCGACGACGGTGATCTGGCCAAGTTTGCCAGCGGCTTGCAGGGCTTCATAGATTTTCGGCGGGTTATAGCTGTAGAAGCCGACCATGCAGTTGATTTCCGGATTGGCCGCCAGCACGTCATCGACATTGGAGCGGGCGCGGGCGAAATCAACGTCATCGCCCCGCACGTCGACCAGTTCGATGTCATGGCCATCGATCGCCTTCTTGAAACCGGCAATCCGCTCTTTGGCGTTGTCAGCGTCAAGGAAGCCGACAAAACCCATGCATTTGCCGGGCTTGCCACCCATCGCCGTGACCATCTCGCCGCCAGCCTGCTCACCGGCCAGTGTGTTGGACGAGCCGAGATAGGCGATGCGGTTGGATTGCGGCGCGTCCGAATCAGTGGTGAACAGCGGGATCTGCGCGGCAATCTTGTTGAAGGCGTCGATCGAGTTCTTCGGGTCGGCCGACGAAATCATGATGGCATCGGTGCCAGCGGCGACCAGATCGTCCATCAAGGCGTTCTGCAGAGCAGCGGTGCCCTGGGTCGGATAGCGGAATTGCAATTCGTAGCCGTCACCCAGTTCGGCCTGCGCCTTGGCGACACCAGCTTCAGCCAGTTTCCAGAAGTCGGACGAGGCGTTGACGATGAAGGCCAGCTGCTTCTTGTCTTCGGCCATGCCTTGCGTGGCCGCAAGCGCAAGCGTCGCCGCAAGGGCGAAGCCTAGGGTCTTTTTCATGATTGTCCTCCCAGACAGTTTTGGCGCGATGCCGGTTGAGTTTTCGGCATTCGCTGTTAAAAAGCCTACACAGTTGCTAATATTAGTCAACCAATAATCATACGATATGACTCAAGAGGATAGCAGCGGGTGACCACGACGGCAAAGGCAACGATGATGGACGTGGCGGCGCAGGCCGGGGTGTCGCAGGCGACGGTGTCGCTGGTGCTTAATGATAACAGTGGCGCCCGGTTGTCCGAAGTCACCCGCGCCCGGGTGATCGAGGCGGCGCGCGAACTTGGCTATGAACTGGTCAAGCGCGGGCCGCGCCGACCGGTGGTCGACAAGACGGTGATCGGGCTGGTGGTCGATGAAATCTCGACCGACCCGTGGATGGCGCTTGGTTTTGACGGGGTGCGTGAGAAGGCGTGGGAATTTGGCCTGACTGTCAACCTGACGGTGACGCATGGCGATCCCGACATTGAAGATCAGGTGATTGCCATGCTGGAGCGGCAGCCGCTTCTGGGCATCATCTATGGCACCATCCTGACCCGGCAAGTCACGCCCCTGCCGGCCCTGTTTGACCATCCTTCGGTGCTGCTGAACTGTTATGACGCCAAACGCCGCCTGCCGTCGGTGCTGCCCGGTGATCTGATGGGCGGGCGTTCGGCAACCGAGCGGCTGCTGATGGCCGGTCACCGCCGCATCGGTCTGATCAACGGCCAGAAAGGCATCGACGCTTCCAGCGACCGGCTGCGCGGCTATCGGCAGGCCCTGGCCGCACGGGACATCGCCTTCGACCCCACGCTGGTCTATCCCGGCAACTGGGAACCGTCGTCGGGCTATCAGGGCACCCACGCGCTGATGGCCCTGCCCGCGCCGCCCACCGCGATTTTCTGCGCCAATGACATGATGGCGGTCGGCTGTCTTGAGGCGTTGAAAGAGCGCGGCCTGGCGATCCCCGGCGACGTGGCGGTGATCGGCTTTGACGACCGCGAAATCGCCCAGTTTACCCGGCCACCGCTGACCACGCTGATCCTGCCGCATTGCGACATGGGGACGACGGCGGCAGAGTATCTGATCGACCATGCCGCCGGTCTGCCGGCCCGCCCGGCGCAGATGAAAGTCGAATGTCCGCTGGTAGAGCGGCAATCCGTCTAGACAATGGGGAATGCAATGAAAATTCTGGTCACGGGGGCCACCGGCAAGGTCGGTCAGACCTTGATAACGCGGCTGATGCAGGACATGCCACAGGTGGCAATTGTCGCCCTGTGCCACAACCGCGTGTTGACGGAGACCGAGACGCTGACGGTGGTGCGCGGCAACCTGTCGGACCGCGAGACTGCCCGCCGGGCTCTGGACGGTGTCAGCCATGTCGTCCATCTCGCGACCTGCAAAGAGGTGCCAGAGGACGTGATGGACGTGGCGGTCAAGGGCCTGTTCTGGCTGCTGGAAGAGTTTCGCAGCAGCCCCACCGCCCGGCGTTTCGTGCTGATCGGCGGTGATGCCGGGATCGGCCATTTCATCCACAAACACCCCGCCCCGATCACCGAAGCAGCACCCCACATGGCCTATCCCGGCTGCTATGCGCTGTCCAAGGTGCTGGAAGAGGTGATGATCGCGCAATTCGGCATTCAATACGGGCTGGACTGGTGCTGCCTGCGCGCGCCGTGGATCATGGAGAAAGACGATTTCCGCTACACCCTGTCATTCGGTGACGACGTGTTCGGCGGGCCGGACTGGAAAACCATGGTGCCGCCCGAAGTTGCCAAAGAGGCGCGGGCCAGTGGCGCCATCCCGCTGCTGCTTGACCCCGAAGGCAGGCCGGTCAAGCGCAACTTTGTTCATGTCGACGATCTGGTTGCAGCAATTCTGCTGGCCATGACAGCCCCCGAGGCGCGGCAGAAGTTGTACAACATCTGCATGGATGAACCAGTCGATTACCGTGATCTGGCGGCCTATGTGGTCAAGACTTACGGCCAGCCCTCGGTGCCGGTGCCCAGCGATTTTGTCAGCAACTGGCTCGACAACACCCGCGCCAAGGCCGAGCTGGAATGGCGTCCGCACTATGACCTGCCCCGGCTGGTCGATGCGGCATGGACCTATCAGCGCGCCAAGGACGACCCGCGCAAGGTGTGGTATCCGGGCTGACGGTCAGGCAACGCGCGAACCGCGAGACCATTTGCAGCGGGCGGACGCCTATCGAACCTCACCAACAAGCCGCGGCTTCACGTGCGGGTCTGGGTCCGCCTTGCTGGTTCAGACAGTGAAAATAGCCGCCAGCCTGTCGCAGTCGATTGCCTTGCACGTCGCACCCCGGGGTTTCACCGTGGGCACATCCTCGCCGGCGACCAAGGCGTTGATCACTGCCTCTTCCACAGCTTCGACTGCGGCCACATAGATCGGGTCAAGGTGGTTCGGATCAATCTCGGTCGCTGTACGCAGGACCTCCGCTGCCGCAACGACAGGTCGCGCGTTCGCGGTTGAGAAGGCCATGAAGATGTCCCCGGAATTGTGGCCGCCCGCCGTGCCGGATCGTCCGATGCCAAGCGCCGCCCGCTTGGCGACGGCCTTCAGGGCCAGCGTCGATAGCGGCGCGTCGGTCGCAATGATCACGATGATGGAGCCGCTTTCCTGCTCTTGCAGCCGATCTTCCGGCATCAGCAGACCGACTGGCCGGCCGAGGACTGACAACCATGGCCTGATCCCGAAATTGGCCTGCACCAACGCGGCGACGGTCCAGGTCTGGCCCAGATCAACGCGTCGGGAGGCGGTTCCGGTGCCACCCTTGAACTCATAGCAGATCATGCCATTGCCACCGCCGGTCGAGCCTTCCGCGACCGGCCCGCCCGCCGCACTTGCCAAGGCTGTCAACGCATGGTGCGGCGTCACCGCAAGCCGGTTGATGTCGTTCAGCACGCCGTCATAGGTCTCCGCCACGACCGGCATCGCCCAGGCGTGATCATTGCGAAAATGATCGGCATAGGTGTCGATCATCCATGTCACCGCCGCCGTATGACAAGCGCCAATCGCATGAGTGTTGGTGATCAGGATCGGCCCGAGAAAATGTCCGGCATCGTCAATCCAATGGGTTCCGGTCATCTCGCCGTTGCCGTTCAGCGCGTAATGGCCGGCCCAGACCGGGACCGCTTTGCCCGACTTGCCGCGCGGCAGGATCGCAGTAACCCCGGTACGCAGGTCCTGTGACGGGTCGGTCAGGGTGCAAAAGCCGACCTCGACCCCCGGCACATCGGTGATGGCGTTGAACGGGCCGGGCGTGCCGGGAAATGGCAGCCCCAGCTCCCGCGCACGCCGTTTCACGGTCTTGTTGGTCATTTCCGGGCCCCCCTTGCATGGAACCAAAGCCCGAAGCCGGCGATCAGGACAGACGCCAGAATGATCAGCGTCGCGATGGCGTTGATTTCGGGTTTCACTCCCCGGCGGACCATGCCGAAGATGAAGATCGGCAGGGTCTGCGACCCGGTACCCGAGATGAAATAGGTAATCACCAGATCGTCCATCGAAATGATGAAGGCCAGAAGCGCGCCACCCAAAACCCCCGGCGCCAGTTGCGGTAACGTCACCTTGCGAAACGTCGTCCACTCCCCTGCCCCAAGATCTGCTGAGGCCTCTTCAAGCGCCGGGTCCAACCCGACAAGCCGGGCCTGCACCACGATGAACACGTAAGAAATCAGGAAGGTGCATTGCCCGATGATGATCGTCGCCAGTGACAGCCGCATGCCCATTGTCGAGAAGAAGATCAGCAGTCCGATCCCCAGCACGATATCCGGCATCATCATCGGCAGCATCAACCCGCCGGAATACACGCTCTTGCCGCGAAACCGGTGCCGTCCCAGCGCCAACGCGGTCGAAGTCCCCAGCACGGTCGAAATGCCCGTGGTAGACGCCGCGACGATCAGCGAGTTTTTCAGCGCGGCCAACAACTGCGGCGTGCTTTCGATATAGGTCGCCCTCTGGGTGACATCGAGCCGCTCGCCGATACCGAACAGGCCCTTGTACCAATCCAGCGTAAACCCGTCCCAGATCAGCATGTTGACCGGATTCGAGTTGAAGGAATAGGCGATGATGACAAACAGCGGCGCGTAAAGAAACACGAAGAACACCAGCGAGAAGCCGGTCAGGGGTAGCTGTTTCACGTCATGACTCCTGCCTTGCGGGCGCGCGATCCAAACAGGATCAGTACCGTCAGAACCACCGCCATGATCACCATCGCCAGTGCCGAGCCGAAGGGCCAGTTGCGTGACGACAGGAACTGTTGTTCGATCAGGTTGCCGGTCATCAGCCCCTTCGCCCCGCCCAGCACATCTGGCACGATGAAGTTGCCGACCGCCGGGATGAACACGATGACCGACCCGCCGACGATCCCGGGGGTTGTCAACG
The DNA here is from genome assembly GCA_039932095.1 of bacterium. Classification (GTDB taxonomy): domain Bacteria; phylum Pseudomonadota; class Alphaproteobacteria; order Rhodobacterales; family Rhodobacteraceae; genus Stagnihabitans. The sequence goes on from JBDTQR010000067.1 coordinate 16,784, forward strand.
GCAGGATCACCTTGAAAAAGGTCTGCCACGGTCTGGCCCCCAGATCGCCCGATGCCTCGATCAGACCACGGTCCAGCGTGTCGATCGACGAGAACAGTGGCAGGAACATGAAGGGCACAAAGATATAGACCATGCCCAGCACCACGGCGGTGGGCGTGTAGAGAATGTCGAGTGGCTCGCCGATGACGCCAAGCGTCATCAGGAACGAATTCAGCAGGCCCGACGGCTTCAGGATCAAAAGCCAGGCATAAAGCCGCACGATCAGGCTGGCGAAAAACGGCAGGGCGATCAGGAACAGAAAGAACATTCGCCATTTCTGCGGCAACCGCGCTACCCAGAACGCCACCGGATAGCAGATCAGCAGACACAGGATCACCGTCAGCGCCGCCAACATCAGCGACCGCCACAGGATCTGCAGATAGACCGGCTCGAAGATCTCGATGATCCCATCGGCCCAACCAAAGATCCGGCCATAGTTCCAATGATAGAAACTCCACTCCACCCCGCCATAAAGCCCCGGCGTCAGCAGGGAAAAGATGGCGATTGTGGCCAGCGGGATCAGGAAGAAGACCGCCAGAAACAGCGTCACCGGCGACAACAGCACGAACAGCAGACCGCGTTCATGGCGGGTCATTGCGCCCCCTCCAGCAGATGAACCTGTGCGGGGTCAAAGGACAGGTGAACCCGGTCGCCTTCGCCCGGCGCCCGGCTGGTATCGCGGGCGACGACGGTCAGTTCCGGGCCGTCATCCGGTGTTATCTTCAGATGCAGATCCGCGCCGAGATAGACGGCGCGGCGGACGGTGCCGGCAATGCCGTGGCTGCCCAGAATGAAATCAGTCGGGCGGATCACCGCTGTGACCGCCATTTCCGCGCGCAAGTTGCCCGCAGGCACTGTCACGGCCTGTCCGGCCAGAACAATGTCCGCCGTATCGCCACCCACCCTGTTGACACGGGCCGGCAAAAGATTGGTCTCGCCAATGAACTCTGCCACAAAGCGGGTCTTGGGTTTGCGGTAGATGTCGCGCGGCGAGCCTATCTGTTCGACCTTGCCCGCCCGCATCACCACGATACGGTCAGACATGGTCAGCGCCTCTTCCTGATCATGCGTCACGAAGACAAAGGCGATGCCCAGCCGGTGCTGCAGGTCCTTCAGTTCGAACTGCATCTGTTGGCGCAGGTTGCGGTCAAGCGCTGAAAGCGGCTCATCCAGCAGCAGCAGCCGGGGCTTGGCCACGATGGCGCGGGCCAGTGCCACACGCTGTCGCTGGCCGCCCGAAAGCTGCCCGGGACTGCGGGTGCCCAGATCGGCCATGCCGACCTTGTCCAGCGCTTCGGCCACCTCGGCCATGCGCACCGTCCGGCTGACGCCCTGCACCTCCAGCGCATAGCCGACATTGCGGGCGACCGTCATATGGGGGAACAAGGCATAGGACTGAAACACCGTGTTCACCGGGCGGCGATGGGGCGGCAGTCCGGTCAGATCGGCGCCATCGAGGCGGACCGTGCCATCGTCGATCTGCTCGAAACCGGCGATGGCCCGCAGCAGGGTGGTCTTGCCACAGCCCGACGGGCCCAGCAGCGTCACGAATTCGCCGTCACCCACCGACAGATCGACCCCGTCGAGGGCCGCAATGTTGCGGCCTTCGGGGGTGGTGAAGATGCGCCGCGCGGCGCGGATTTCCAGCAAAGGTTTCATCGCCGCGCGTGCCCCTTATTGCGCCGTCCGGATGGCGTTCCACGCCCGGTCATAATATTTCAGCGCCGCGCCGAGGTCCTGGAAAATCTGCAACCGCGCCATGGTTTCGGCCTGCACATTGATGTTCGGATTGGATTTGATGAAATCCGGGGTCAACTCGTTCGCCGGGCCGTTCGGGGTACCGTTGAATTGCTGCGCGACGTTCAGCGCCGCAATTTCCGGCTTCAGGTAGAACTCCATGAACTTCTTGGCCGCCTCCTTGTGCGGCGCGGTCTTCAGCACACAGATGTTTTCCTGATACATCGTCGCACCCTCTTCCGGGATGATGTATTTGATGTTCGGCGTGTCGGTGAAGAAGACATTGCCGCCGACGAAGTAATGCGCCGCAGCAATGTCACCCGACAGCAGCAGCGGCATGGATTCGTAGGTGAAGGCGGTCACGTCCTTCTTGTGGCTGATGACATAGTCTGCCGCCGCCTGAATTTCGGCCGGATCGGTCGAATTGACCGACTTGCCGGTCATGATCAGACCCATGCCCAGCACTTCGCGCATGTCATCCAGCAGGCTGATCTTGGCGCCGGTCTTTTCCGGAATTTCAAAGAAATCCTTCCAACCCGTGATCGGCCCCGTCACGTCCTCGTTGTAGAAGATGCCGACGGTTCCCCACGCATAAGGCAGGCAATATGTGCTGTCCGGATCTTCTTTCGACCGCTTGGACACCGGCTCGATATTGGTGAAGGCCGGGTCTTCGTTGATATGGGTCTGCTCCAGAAGGTCCAGCTTCACCATGATGTCCTGCATCCAGACCGAAGGCCAGACGATGTCATAGCCCGTGGCACCAGCCTGAATCTTCGCCAGCATTTCCTCGTTGGACGAATAGGTGTCCAGCGTGACCTTGATGCCGGTCTCTTCGGTGAATTTCGTCAGGACCTCGGGGTTGATGTAGTCACCCCAATTGTAGAGAGCCAGGGTGTCCTCTGCATGCGCCGTCATCGCGGCCAGTGCGAAGGGTAATGCGTAGATAAGGGCCTTGTTCATGGTTTACTCCCGTGTGGTGCGCCGAAACGCCGATTCTTGTCATGGCTATGACAGAATGCTAACATCGAATTGAAATGACGCAATGCATATCATGAACGATTCTGATGGTCCCACCCCGGTCTCACCGCTTTTGCTGCGTTTGAAAGCAGCCGAAGGCGATTTGACGAAATCCGAGGCGGTGTTGGCCCAGTGGTTCGGCCGGAACGAGTCAACTTTGGGTCTCGAAACCGGTGCAACCATTGCCGCGAAGACCGGCGTCAGCGAGATCACGGTCAGCCGGTTCCTGCGCCGTCTGGGGTATCGCGGCATGGCAGCCCTCAGAGAGGATTTGCAGACGCGCGGTACCGCACAGTTGAACGGTTCGGAATTCTATCTGCGGCTGCTCGATGGCGAATTGGGCACTCTGATCCGCCGCGACGCCGAAGCAGTCCTGGCGATCGGGACGCAAGTCGCGCGTCCGGAATGGGAGCAGGCCATCGAGGCGATCCATTCGGCGGATGCGGTCTATGTGACCGGCTTTCAGACGGTGCGCGGTGCGGCCGAAGATTTCCGACGTCGTCTGGCAATCATCCGCGACCATGTGACCTTTGTGGCCGCGCACGATTCCGGTCTGGCCGAATGGCTACCGGGCCGCCACGCCAACCGCTGCCTGATCCTGATCGACACCGTACCCTATGCCCGCGAGACCGAGCCGATCGTCAGGCTGGCAAAGACGGCTGGCATGAAAGTGGTTGTCATCACCGAAGAGTTGAACACCTGGGCCGCGGCCTATACTCCGCTAGTGTTCTTCGTGGTCAGCAAGGTCCACGCCTATGTCGAAAGCTCGGGCCCGCTCGCTTCGCTGCTCAGTCTGGTGACCCATTCGGTTGCCGCCCGCGATCCGGAAACCGCAAAAGCCCGGCTTGCCGCATGGCCCACTCTTCTACGGGAGTTGGGGCTTTTTTGATCGCCAGACATGCTGGCCGCGACCCAGCCCGAAATCGCCTGCAGCGTCCTGTGGGCGAATGATCCGTTCCTGCCCAGGGAAAAGTCAGCGGTCCCTTGTTCCTTGGCGGTCATGATCGTATCGAAGGCGTGACCCCGTTCACCGCAGGAGCCGCGTCATGCCCCAAACCACCTCAACCCTGACGCTGTTTCGCAATCAGACGTTCCGGATGCTGTGGATCGCCGCCCTGGCCTCGAACTTCGGCGGTTTGGTGCAAGGCGTCGGGGCGGCCTGGATGATGACCAGCCTGTCAGGCTCGCAAAGCATGGTGGCGCTGGTTCAGGCGTCCGTCACCTTGCCGATCATGATCTTTTCCCTGCTGGCCGGGGTGTTTGCCGACAATTTCGACCG